>JBBRKX010000207.1:0-7484 GCA_038231675.1 Chthonomonadales bacterium
AGACGACAGATAAGACCCATCGGTATGACATATACGCGTCTGTGCTCCCTCTGCCGTATCCACCGTGATCCGCGTTCCAATTCCATCACGATTGCTTTTGACACCCTGAAGTGTAAAGCTGAGCCAGTGTCCACAGTGCGATGACTGATTGTGGAGCAACAGGGGGGTTCCTTCGCTATCGACGATCAGGGCATCCACGCGACCGTCGTTATCAAAATCACCAATGGCCAGCCCGCGACCGACAATCGGTCGTGACAATGCCGCACCTGCCCCTCCGCTCACATCGGCGAAGCGCTTCCCCTTTTCGTTGTGGAACAGTTGGGTGGGTTGTCGATAGGTTGTGGCGGGGTCGATCGCGGCTATGTTATCCTGCACATGCCCGTTCACAATCATCAAATCAAGCCAGCCATCGTTATCGTAATCCAGCCACTTCACGCCGAACGCCACATACGGCAAGGTGGCTTCCGAGATACCGACAGAGGAGGAACGGTCGACAAACCCGGCGCCCTCCTCATTATGGTACACCGACTTCGGCTCTGTATAAAAGGCAGCCTCCACAATGTCCTGTCTGCCATCGTTATCGTAATCGCCCCAATCCAGCCCCATGCCTCCATGAATCTTATTTCGGCTATCCCATGCGATACCGGATTGACGCCAGATATTCGTAAATTTGCGCCCGTCGTTTCGGAGAAGTTCCCCTGCTATCTCATCGTTGGCAAGAGCCAGGCTTGGCCGCCCGGACCCATTGTAATCTCCAAAGGCGGCGCCGAGCGTTCTTCCCCAACCGGTCATGCCCCAGGTGGCGTTTACATCGCGAAACTTTCCGTTTTCATTGTGAAATAAGACACCCTTTGCCCCTGCATATGCAGTCGGACTGCAGGAGCTAAGCACACCGTGGTCCGGACAAAGCCGTTTCGAGGTTACAGGGTCAAAAACCGCATAATTTGCGACATAGAGGTCCAGGCGGCCGTCCCCATCAACATCCGCAAAGGCGCAGGAAGTTCCCCATGGCTGCTGCCCCAGTCCCATCTGCCGTGTAACGTCCTCGAAGCGCTTTCCATGCGCGTTGTGCAGCAGCACCCCTGTCCGAAACCCACTGATATAAATGTCATCGAAGCCGTCGTTATCGTAGTCGCCCACGGCGCATCCTAAAAAATGGCCGATCAGACCGCCAAGCCCCATCCTATCCGTGACGTCCGTAAAATGGCCGTGTCCATCGCCATGGTACAGGGCCAGTCTTGGACCCACCAGCAAGATGTCGAGGTTGCCGTCGTTGTCGTAGTCCAGGAAGGCGCATCCATTTCCGATGGTCTGTAGAATGTCGAGAGGCCTGGAGCCTGGTATGCTCCAGCGATACCTGAGGCCGGCAACTGCGGCGACGTCTTTAAAATCCGCGCCGTCCGCATCGATGTGAACGGGCTGGGTGCGCGTTGCATCGCCTACACCGACCGGCGCCGAAGAGTTGGACGGTGACGCCGGGGGTCGAGAGCAGCCCGTATTCAGCCCGACGGCAACCAGAAGAACGGCCCGCAACCAGAGAATCCGCCGCCCAATTTGTGGTGACGACGTTTTATGGCCGTTCAAACTACGTACATGGATCATTAATAGAGAACCTTTAGCCGCATAGTTTTACATTGAGGAGGTCACGGTTCAATCGATCGAACCACCCCTCCGCTTCATTCGCCTACATGTGAACCCTGGCATCCGTACCCTTAGCATACCGTGGCACTGCCCCATACGGTCCACGCTTTAATTCGCTCTTTTTTGCCGCCATTTGTGGCGCGCCGCCTCCATCATCAGGTAGAAGGCCTGTCCTTCAGGGGAGAAGCCAGGATGATTGAAGTCCGGTGCGCCCGCAACTCCCTGAACTAGCCCATCATGATCCACTTTCTTTCCTGCGGCATTCCTGGCTCGCTCGGCGAAGGGGAGGTAGCGAACGGGGAGCCATCCACCGCGCACCCCCTCATAAATAGAATAGGCAAGCATCTGGCCCAGGTTTGTTTCTACAAAAGTGTCCGGACGATCGACGATATTATAAAACAACCCGTCGGAACGCTGGTACGCCAGGCAGCCATCCAGGAGATCACGCAATTGCGCGATGAGTCGAGCGCGTGCCACTTTTTTCTCGTTCGGAAGCGCACGTAGCACCCGGGTCATTCCCGCTGCCGCCCACCCATTGCCGCCACCCCAATAATCCTTGCGAGAAAACTGCTGCTTATCCTCGTCCCAGATGTTGGAGAAGAGCTTCTTTTAAGGCTATATTTTACGATCAATCGGATCTCCTTATTTTTATTTCCACCTACATGAGAGCCAGACGGCCCGCTCTATTGCGGCACCTCATATCTTACCCCTGCGTGTGGCCAAAGGCGCGCCCTGACTTAAAAAGCAGGAAACGCCGCCGCTGTCTCAGAACGATACGGTGGCTGAACGCGGAGACCATGCTCGGGCAGCCGCGACATGTCTGGCAGTGGAGGAAATGGAAATGGCGTTATCCCCAGAGGAGATTCGGGAATTCCGCGCAGAAGGCGTTCTGGTCGTGGAGAACATCGTTCCGTTTGGCGATCTTGAACCCGTGATACAGGAGACTTCGGACTGGGTCGAGCGGCGTGCACGAGAATTGCTGGGCGAAGAAAAAATAAAAGACCTATGCACGGACGAACCTTTCGAGCGCCGCCTTGCCTGTCTCTACGCGCAGTCTTCGGAGATCACGCGTGGAATGGACATTATGGAGGCGCGGGGATCGGAGATGTTCGCTTTCCTACGAAACGATAGACTATTGGATGCAGTGGCGTCTCTCATCGGCCCCGAGATAACTTGCAGTCCCATACAGCACATCCGGGCGAAGCCCCCTGCTTCGCTCTCCGACGATGGTCCCGGATTTTTCAACGTCCCCTGGCATCAGGACGCCGGCGTGACCTGGGAAGAGGCGGACGGCTCCGAGATCCTCACCTGCTGGCTCCCGTTGGTGGACGCGACAGTCCGGAACGGCTGCATGGAGGTGCTGCCAGGCGTCTGGCGAGACGGATATCTGGAACACCACGCCGATGGCGGGACCACTATTCGTCCCCCTCTTATGCCTACCATTGCGCCTCGTCCCGTGCCTGTTCGGAAGGGGGGAATCATATTCATGCATCGCCACACGCCGCATCGGTCCACGCCCAACTATAGCGACACCGTGCGGTGGAGCATGGATTTGCGGTACCAGCCCACGGGGACACCCACCGGGCGGCCGTTTCATCCGGAGTTCGTGGCACGAAGCGCATCTCATCCCGAGAGCGCTCTCACCGACCAGGAAGACTGGAGCCGACGATGGCAGGAGGCGCTCGTGACCGCCCGTGGAATTCAGCCGCACCGCATCAAATAAGCTACAAGACCTATGGAATGGCCTCGCTGGACACGATGTTATTCTTCTTGTTTGTCTCCGCAACGGTATTGGTCGCGTTCACAACGGCGATCACAAATACGCCGATTGCATCGTTCCCCTTCTTGAGGCGTGCCTTCAGAACAACTTTGACCGTACCGCCCGCCTTCACTTCCGGCACGCCTACCTCTTGAATCAGTTGTACGAACTCTGGGTCGTATACACCGTCCGCCGAGAAGAAGAATCGAATTCGCGTGGGCGGAGCGGTCTGAGAACCAATATTCTTCACTTCGAACTCGCCCAAGATGGTGGCCTGGAGTTCTTCGCCGGCTCCCTCGCTTGTCTGTGATAGCGACTTCCATGCGCCGGTCAGATCGACTCCGGAAACGGCCGCGCCGGGACCGGTGGACGTGAGGCGCGCCGTCTGTACGAGGTGATTGTTGGCAAGCGCAGAATCGGGCTCTTTGGACCGGGCGAAGACCGCCTGCGTCACCGAGGTCAGCGGATTATCCCGCGTGGGATCTTGCGGCTTGAGCCGTATCTCCACGGTCAAGGTCGCTTTGGCCTTCGGTGCGAGATCGCCTACCTCCAGTCGCACCGCGCCGTTCGCGGCCACAGTCTGTCCAACAGAGCCGGAGATATTGACGACGTCTACGTTAGACGACAACTGATCGGTGAGTATCACGCCTGTTGCGGACGTCGTTCCCAGGTTTGTCACGATGATTTTGCAGGTTGCCGTGCCGTTCGCCATGAATACACCCGGCAAGCCGGCGGCGCTGACGGCAAGATCCACGGGAGTCTTCTTAGGCCCGACGAAGTTGGTTTTCACGATCCAGACCCGCCCATCCGCCGTGGCAAAGGCGAGCCCCTGATCTCCCCATCGGATCAGTATGGATCCTGGATCTTTGGCGTCAGCGATAAACATCGTTCCCGCCGGCGCAAAGGTGTACATATCAAAGGCGGCGATCTTCGTTCCATTGCGTTCGCCGGTCGCGAAATAGACTTTTCCCGTCAGCGCGTCGGGCGCCATAATGGAGCCGTACCCATACCCAGGATACTGGCCCAGTTGCGTCCGGGTGACGGGATCTACCATGATGGCGGAATCAAAAAAGAGCAGGCCATTCTGAACGGAGTTCAGCCGGGCGAGAAACCCCTGGGCCGCAACTCCGTGCCTTTCTCCACGTACTTATTGTTAACGCGCATCGGATGGGAGTAAGATCATGATAAGTAAGGGCGTTGCCGCCCTCACCGGACTTATGTCCGGGCTCATAATGGCCCCTGCCCTGGCTCAGGTGCCGCCTGCCGTTTCTGGCCAGACAGCGCCCTCTCAGGCTCCCAAGACGCCTTCCAGCAAGCCAAAGAATTCCATGCCAACGCCTTCTCTGGTGTCCGTTGAGCCGACCCCGATCCTGCCAGGGCAGACGGTCACATTTCAGTGGCCGCACGGAGCCACCCGAGCGTTCGTCTCCGGCGGAACCTTTAAGGCGCAGACCCCGGTAGTCATTGGCCGCCCCCTCACGGATACGCCCACAAAAACGACTACCTATGGGTTCGATCTCTGGTATCCGGCGGTCAAGGCAAAACCAACCGCGCCGAAAAAATCTGCCGCACCGGCCCATTCTGATAAGCCCGCGCAGTCCGGCGCCGCACCTGTCACGAAACCTTCCGCCACGGACGCCAAAACGCCCCCTACCTCTGTTCCATCCAAAAAGCCAACCTCGGGGGACAAGGAAGCACAGCCTGCCCTGCCTGACAAGCCCGCTCAGGCGGGCGCGCAAACGAACCCCGCCGCGCCAAAGGCAACCGACACCCAGGCGAAGCCTGTCGCTGCCTCCTTGCCGGCTCCCCTTCCTTCCGCCGGACACCATCATGTGCAGGTAACTGTCGAGGTGTACGAGGGGAAGTTTCCGCTGCTTCTAAGCTATCACGATCCACGTCGCTGGCGGATGGATATTCTGGACGGTTGGAAAAGGAGTGACGATGTCGCGCCGGAGACCGGTGGAGCCATCGTCTATCTGCAGCCTGAAGAGGATAGTCCGGAGCGCATCGCCGTCGCCACAATGCCCGTGGAGGCAATTTCAAGCGCGGACCTCATGGGCAAAGCCATCAACGATGCGCCGACGCAGTATGACGTAATGGAAGATGTCACCGTCAAGGATACGACGCAGTGCGGAGAGCCGGCGCAATGGACTTTCTTCCGCGGAATGGATCGCGCTCAGGCGGGAATACCGACGAAGTCCATGGTGCTGGCGCTGGTCCATGCCGGCCGAGGATATGTGATCAGCGCTCGTACGACGTTGAGCAAGTTCGACGAGCGGTCGAAACTCCTGCGCTGTCTCGTGCGCAGCTTTGCTTTCGACAGCGCCCCGCCCTCTCAGATGGACAAGGACGGCAAAGTGCTCGCGTATGGGAAGCCGGTCAAGCTGGCGAAAGGCGGACGGAAGGAGCCGGCCCGGCGCGCATCCCGCCGTAAATCCGCGGGCCGAAAACAAATCACCACGCCGGGGAGCAAGGCCGAGAGTAAGCCGGTGAGTTGATTAGCATCGGGCGCGGATAACGCCGGTCAGGGGCGAAGGACGCGACGCTTCCATTCGTCCAATTTCATCAGCGCCTCGACCGGCGTGAGCGCGGTTACATCCAGCGTTTCCAGTTCCTCGAGGATAGGATGTTTTTCCGCCTCGAAAAGAGTCAACTGGACTTTCTGTTTCCTGGGCGCGACGTTTTCCTCGCCGTGAACGAGGTCACGCGTCGCGCCCGCTCCGTTGCGCTCAAGTTCTTTAAGGACCTCTTTCGCACGCGCGATAACTTCCGGCGGAATGCCCGCCATGCGCGCCACCTGAATCCCATAGCTGCGATCGGTTCCGCCGGGAACCAGCTTTCGGAGCCAGACGATGTGGTCTCCCTGTTCCTTAACCGCAACCCGAAAATTCTTTACCGTCGGATGATGTTTGGCAAGTTCGTTCAGGTGATGATAGTGCGTGGCGAAGAGCGTCTTCGACCCGATGCGCGTCAGGTGTTCCGCCACCGCCCAGGCGATTGAAAGCCCGTCGTAGGTGCTGGTGCCACGCCCGATCTCATCGAGCACGACCAGGCTTCTCTGCGTCGCATTGTTCAGAATATTGGCCGTCTCATTCATCTCCACCATGAACGTCGATTGGCCGGTGGCAAGCTCGTCATGCGCGCCGACCCGTGTGAAGATGCGGTCCACCACCCCGATGGTAGCCCGATCCGCCGGAACAAACGAGCCGATCTGGGCCATCAAAGCGATCAAAGCCACCTGGCGGAGAAAGCTTGACTTTCCGCTCATGTTCGGCCCCGTGATCACATACATGCGGGTATCGGCGTCCATCCGGCAATCATTCGGGATATAGTCTCCTTGCACTCCTATCCGCTCGATCACGGGATGCCTACCACCGACGATCTCGATGACGTCCTCATCATTTACCAGGGGCTTCACATAGCGATTTCGGACCGCGCACTCGGCAAATCCCGTCAGCACGTCCAGTTCGGACACCGCTTTCGCGACCGCCAGCACTTCCGCCGCCGACTCCGCCACGCGCTCCCGAACGCCGAGAAAAAGTTCGTACTCCAACTCGACCGCCTTTTCATCCGCGCCGAGTACCCGGGCCTCGTACTCCTTCAGATCGGGCGTAATGTAGCGCTCGGCGTTCGCGGTCGTCTGCTTCCGAATATAGTTGTCCGGAACCTTGCCCAGATTGGCTTTGGTGACCTCGATATAGTATCCGAATACGGCATTGTAACCGACCTTCAGAGACGTGATGGTCGTGCGTTGCCGCTCGGTCGCTTCCAGGTTCGCGATCCAGGTTTTGGCATCGGCGGAGGCGCCCAGCAGACGATCCAGTTCCGGACTGAAGCCCGGACGGATCATGCCGCCTTCACGAAGCCCCGCCGGCGGATCGTCTGTAATCGCGGTGGCGATCAGGTCCGCCACTGCGGGCGTACAACTCAGGCGTTTCCTCAGGTCGTCCAGAGATTCCGAATGCGACCCGGTCAGCGCGCTCGCCAGTTCCGGCACGCGACAGAGTGCGCCCCGCAGGGCGACGAGGTCCCTGCCGTTTGCAAGCCCTGCCGCGGCGCGGCTTACCAGGCGTTCCATATCGCC
>JBBRKX010000208.1:0-7484 GCA_038231675.1 Chthonomonadales bacterium
GATATCCCAGAGGACTCCGACCAGCCATTGTCGGGTATTCGATCCTCCTGGCGTCAGCCGGCCGCGGGAGGCCAGCCAACGAATGCTTCCATCAGGCAATAGGATCCGCATCTCCGCAGCATAGTCCCGCCCCGATTTAATCGCGATAAGGATCGCCCTGCGCAGACTGTGATGATCAGCGGGATGCACGTAGGCGCCCACGGTCTTCCAATTGGGAATAAACAGATCGGCTGGAACTCCCATCAGGCGCTTGGTCGCAGATGGCAGCCTGACTTCACCCGTCCTCACGTTCGCTTCGAACGTTCCCATATGCGCGGCATCGAGCGCCATCTGCATGCGCTGGTCCCGCTCGCGGAGAAGATCGAAATGCCTTTGACGCTCGGTGACATCCTGGGCGACGCACAGCATGGCCGTTACTTCTCCCCGATCGTTGAAGATGGGCGAGAGGGTATGTTCGTACAGACGTTTGCCGGAAGCAGTGGGTACGGATGTTGCACCGGTTACCGTCTGGCCAGTGAGAAAAACCTGACGCGTCTGAACCGCGAGTTCTTCGGCAGCCTCCGGAGCAAAGCCCAACTCCATGTTGGTTTTGCCCATAATCTGTTCTGCGGGTAACCCCAATACGCGCGCACCCGCATCCCCTACATACAGGTACCGACCGTTTTTGTCCACGACGAAGGTAGGGTCCGGTGAGGATCGCAGGAGGGTATCCAGGATATGGCGAGGAAAGTTCACCTCTGACTTCTCAGCCGGCACGGCGGCAAGGGTCTGGAGGCTTTTGAGCGGGGGAACGCTCTCTTTTCGCATCGGGTTTCAACATCTCCGTTAGGGACAGTCGCCTGTCAAATGTCTTGTCGCGTGATGATGCGTAATACGATTTGTTGTGTAAGTATTCCTCCTGTCACCGGCGAAAAGGAGCGCGCCGGATAGCGAACTGGTTATCGATGCATTTACGTGAGAGATTTCCTTACGGTTGACACATGGCGAGGCGCCACGTATCCTGGGCACATCGCGCTGTATCGTTCCGCTGAACCCGGCGCGCTGAGCAGACACGTTTTACGAACGTTCGGGAGGACGGTTGACTATCGGCCGCCTGCCGCGTTCCGTTCCACCTCATCCGGATCGTCCCTCCGCACGGAGGGCGCGAGCCTGGCCTTCCGAAACTCAGGATCGCTCAGGTCCTTTGTCTTTTCGGGGTCGAATATCCGTGGGTCCACCGGCACGGCATTGTAGGGCGTGAAGTTCGGGGTGGTGGTGAAGCAGTCGGAAAGATCGCTCGCGATTGCGTCTTGAAGGTTCAGTGGCGGTAGGCCGAGGATTTCATAGAGCGTTCGATGCATGCTCAGAATGGTCGTATGTCGGTGGGAGACGTTGTGCCGCTTTGCCCACGGGCTGATGACCATCAGAACGCTGCGCTGGGCGTCTATGTGGTCCGGCTCGCCACCCGCATCGTCCTGCGTCACGAAGATCGCCATGTTCTTCCAGTACGGCGTGTGCGAAAGAAATGCGACGATGCGACCCAGGGCAAGGTCGTTGTCGGCCATCCACGACGCCAGGTAGGGATACCCCTTCGCCGGGTTGGGGGCCGTGCCGTGGTCGTTACAAATAGCGATGTTAACGAAATGCGGCATCGCTTTCGGTGTGTGCTCTCGCCTCGTTCGCTCCCTGAGGAATGACGGTCGCGGTTTGATAAGTCCATTGATTGCGTTGGAGCCCCGCCCGGCAGTTGCGGATTTCGACTGCAAGAATAGCTTCCGAAAGTCGTTCGCGAACCAATCCGCTCGAAACACGTCGGGGATATTCATATTGAAGATGGGATACGTACGGCACGTATTGTCGTAGAGCGCTTTCGACATCGGCATGTTGATCACTTCGCGTGCCCCTGTCACACCCTCGCTACCGTCCTCTAGCACGCCGGCAAACTCGAAGCCTTCGCCATAATTGCGGAAAGTTATGCCGTGGCGTGCAAGATGCTCCCACATCGAGCCTGCCTCGGGATAGTCTTCCGGTGCAATCGAGCCGTTCGATCCGAAAGCGGCCCGACGGCCCGGCGCATCGCTGTGCAGCTTGAAGTCCCATCCCAGCGTATAGGTCATCTGACAGAAGTTGTTCGGCTGAACGCCGACCAGCCAGCGGTGCCCGACCCCGGACGCCTCGGGCTCCATATAAAAGTTGTCGCTTACCGTAAACTGCCTTGCGAGCGCGTTGTGGTTTGTCATTACCGCCACATCGTGCAGGGATGGCTGGCCGGGCGCGGAGATCGACTGGTGATATCCCCATCGCAGCAGCGACGGATCGTCGTTTGCACCCGCTATATGGTCGAAAATCGCGTCGTACGTGTGGTTCTCTTTGGTAATAAAGACCACGTACTTTATGGGGCCGGACGGAATCCCAGGCACGGTGGGAACGATCGGCGAGCCGAGCGCGACCCGATCCTTACTTCGATCCACCAGGCCCGAACACTCCAGAACCGTGCGGGTCATCGTGGCCAGCCGCGCATCAGTCGGAACAGACAGGATGCTGAGCGCTCCCTTCATCCCCAGGAAAGGGCTGGCCGGCACGGCTTTGCCTGCGTTGGGCCCATTTCCAAACCCTCTGAATGCAATGCATGCCAGCTTGCGTCCGTCCGGAGACATCGCAAGCCGATAGGGGTACCATGCCGTCGGAATGTGGCCTAGAACCGTGCCTGACGCCGTGTCGATCACGGCGATCGCATTCAGTCCGGACTCGGCCACGTAGAGGCGACGTCCATCCGGGGACGCCGCCATGCCGGAGGGACTTACGCCGCGCAGCCTGGAAGTCAGGGGCGACGGCACGATATGCGTCCTTTTTTGGAGGGTGCCCGTACCCGGCGCGATGGCGTCCACGGAGTCATTGTTGTTGTTGCAAACATAAAGGGCGCCGGCGGCCGGAAGGAGATAGTTGGGAGCGCTGCCGCCCACCGTCTCCACTCCGCTCGAAACGACGCCCACCTTCAGACCGGTTTTCACTCTATGGATTACGGTAGGCCGGGCCGGGTTCGATGCGTCGACCGCCCAGACGGAAAACGCGTCCGGAGCATTTGGGTCGCCCAGCCCGGCAATGTTCCTACCCTCGAAGCGCACACCCTCTTTTGCTTCGCTGCTGGGGAACGCAAACGGCGGGTAGGTGAGGCCATGCGGATCGAACCGCGAATCGGTGGGCGAGGGTATGGCGCTGTACTCGAACATGCCGACATTGGCGACATAGACACGCGAACCAATCAGAGCCAGGGCATAAGGGTACCGGCCTACACGCACGGATCCGACGACGCTGCGGCGTGCCGTGTCGATCACGGCCAGTCGAAAATTCGTCACGTCCGCGCAGTAGATCCAGGCGCCGTCCTCACTGATCTTCACGTCCATGGCGAAGCTGTCCGCAAACGTTCGCCCGCCGACCTGCGTGTTGAGCGAGATTTCACCGATGCGCTCCCGCTTCGCCACATCGAAGACCATCAGAGCGCCGCTATTGCCCGTGCTCCAATAGAGCGTGCCGCCGTCCGGGGAGAATACGGCCGCGCCCGTGCTCGATCCTCGTGTTTTGGCGGTGGAATCCCCTGGATAGATTTGCGTGATCTCCGGATGATCACCCTGCCAGCCCGTCACCAACTGACCGACGCCGTCGCTGGCCACGAACAGGGTGCTGCCGTCCCGAGACATCGTGAGGCCATTCGGCCACCTGGCGACGGGATAATGCACCCCTTCCGGCTTCAACAGTCGCCCGTCCGGCAGCACCGTCACGCCCGTCGGGTTATGAAGTGCATAGGCGTTTACAGCAGGAGCGTGAAGGTAAGGTAAGCGCTGAGCCCGAGCAAGCGTCGCTGCGGGGCCGAGGAGAATAAGAAGCGCGACCAATGGGTAACGGCGCATGGCAATAACTCGCTTTCGACCCGTTGGTCGCGTGTATTTAAGACGTATGTCGTTGCATGCGCAGGGAATGCCGCCCTACTTTTGGCTCGACGGTGTGCTGGCAGAGTTAGGATATACGTTCAACGGGGCAGACTCCATCGCGCATAGGAAGGTCTCTGCCAATAGACCGGCATATGCCGCGTGTGGTGGCCCGGTAAGGTGCGACTGGTAGCATGCGGCTCTATTCCCTGCTTATCTCGCATGGCCTGAAGCGTCTTTGCATCCGTGTGGCAGGAGATACAATAGTCTTTAGGATGCATCGTGGGATGCGGTTCCGCTGCATTCCAGGCGAACCATACGGCCAGGACGGCGGCGAATCCAGCGCCCTATAGCGCCCCGAGTGCGGCCCGCGCCGGTATAGTCATCTTGAACGCTTGCATCGTTCCTCTCCATTTATAGCGTTCATGCCCATATTCCTGCTGAAAGGATAGACTGGAATCAGCCTCGCCATTTGCATGAACGCCTTGACGACACGAGGGTGTCTTTCGAGTTACTGGCCCCGTTTGGATTGGCGCTCTTCCGCCGAAATATCCTTATCCTTGTCTTTAGGCGCAATCTTGTTTGTGTCGCTGCAGCCGGCCAGGAACACGATTACGGTAAGAACGGATAGGCGAAGCAACGCACGTTTAGAAACACTCATTTTCGTCATGGTAGCCCCTCCAAGAGAGCATGCCTGTCCGACTAATCGCTCATCATGCATTCCGCGCCGCCGCCGGGAGGGCATTGGGGATAGTGCGAGTCCATCCAGGCTCCGATGTCGCCGCAACGGATTGGGGTCGGCAGATCCAGCTTGTCGCCATCCGGATTTCCAATCATTTCGTTCGGATCGCCGCCAGAATAGCGATGATCGCGATGATGACGAGGAGCTCGATCAGCGTAAAGGCCGATTGGGGACGCCCGCTTTCAGGGGAAGAGTTTCGCATGGTGCTGCCCTACCTTTCAAAATGATATCCGTGTGATTAACCTCCGGAGGAACACTGCGTTCCGCCAATCACACTTCACATTCTGAGCCAGGTTGATTAAGCCGCGATTATGGTTCAGTTATGGTTCGGTTAAATATCTTTTGCGGGGTTTCTGTGGATTATGCCTGTAAACGTCTGTTCGAAGAGGTTGCCATTAACCACAATGGGGCCGGCTGCGGATCGGGCGCGGCCCCCTGGAACAAAGCGATGCCTCCACGCATCAAGGTTTGTGGATGCCGGGAGGATACAATTCAATTTCACTTATTTGGGCCGCGTCAGGATACTTCGGATTGGCGGAGGCGCGGATGACTAGCCGGAAGGTATCCGTGACTATCGGCGAGACATTGGCTGAATAGACGCGGTTTTCGCGATTCTCGGTGACGTTGAAGATCTCATGGTCCTTGCCATCCACCTGAAAGATGCCCTGAAAGCTGGTCGGATAGCCCGCCGGATCGGCGAATCGGAGCACGACGCGTCCAATCCTCTCCGGCTTCGCCAGCTTCACCTGAATCCAGTGCGGATGCGGAGTCAAAATAGAGGAGTGCCATCGGTTGGTGAAGTTCGTTTCCGACGCGACCATGCCGTCGATGACTTTCTTCGTGCCGCCTGGCTCCGCGGCAAACTCGCTGTCTGAGGTGGCAACCGCGCCATGAATGGCGAGCGCCAGGTCATGCAACGTATCGTTCACCCTGGCAAGGGGTTGAGGCGGATCCGTCCAACGTGACGCATGCGAAAGGGTGTTCCACGTCTGCCCGGTGTCGTATGCCGTATGAAGATCCAGTGGCTGGGGCAGCCATGTCCGAAAAACGTTCTGTTCGGTAAAGGCGTTTCCTGCGTCGGAATAATTGCACAGGGTAAGCGAATGGGAAGCCCCATCACCCGTGAAGGGAACATCGAAGGCCATCCAGGCCCCGATCTTGCCGGCCGCGTCAGGGTTCGGTTTCAGCTCTACAAACGGGAATGCAGATCGGTCGATTGTCGCGCTACCGCTCCCCGCCGGAACAATTCGATTGTCCAGCGAAAGCACCATCGGCCCGCGCGCCACCGCGACCTCTCCGTTTCCATCCGGCGCATCCAGAATGCGGCCGCGCATGTCGAGTTCCAGGGAGATTCGATCGCCTTGCCGCCAAGTGCGATGCAGTTTCGCGTAGGTTCCCGGAAGGACCGAGGTCGTCACCCCGTTGACCTTCAACAGGGTCCGCATGCTCCATGCGGGAATCCGAAGGGATACCGTAAACGGTTCCGGCCGGCCGGGCTTCACCACGATCTCGACGTGATCCGTCATGGGATAGTCGCCCTGGACCTGGAACTCCACGGGATGGCCCTCGGGCGAAAGGATCCGTCCGCTTCCAGGAGCATAGAGGTTGATGACCGGGCCCGACGCGCTCTTCATAAACGCCCACAAAGGCGTGATCATTAAACCGCGCGGGCCGTTTACCACGCAGCAACTCAACTGCACATCGTCGTGCTGCACGTAACTGGGCACGCGCACGCCCATGAGTCCGCTGAAATAAGCCCACCATCGGCCGTCCGGCATCATCGCCCCCAGAAGGCCATTGTAAAGGTTCTTTTCCAGTTCGTCGGCATAGCGTGGTTCTCCGCTGAGCCGCAGAAGCTGGAGTTGCAGTTTCATCCAGGTCGCCGTCACGCAGGTTTCCATCGGCTTTTGCACCACGGCCGTCTGCTTTCGGGAGCCCGTAAACCAGACCTCGCCGCTGGTGCCGCATCCGATGACGGTTGCTTCTTCCCGCATAACGCCCTCGGCAAGCATGCGCGATGCGTCCAGGTATTCGCGCTTTCCGGTCGCGCGATACAATTCACAAAGCCCCTCGAAGCACGACATCATTTCATAGGACTTCGGGGCGCACATCTGCGCTGGAGGCTTGCCTGCGAGGGCATCCTCGACCAGCCGCATGCCTCCCGGAAGCCGTTGAGACGGCTTGTCCCAGCACGCGACGATATAGCGAGCGAAGGCCAGGTACTTTTCCTCACCCGTGCGCTCATATAACTGTACGATCGGTTCAAGGACCGAAGAGGCCGGAAGGCCATTCCATTCGCCCACGTCCTCGATGTTCGTCTTTCCTGGTCCCATCTGGCTGATGAGGACGTCCGCCTGGCGCTTCGCCGCCGTCAGCGCCGCAGGATCGTGCGTGCGGTCATAATAGGCGAGCACGCCGAGCAGCGCATATTTGCAGCCCCAGACATCCCAGCCTTTGAGCCGATTCTCCGGCTGACGGGTGCCTAGATAGCCGTCGGAAGCGGCCGTGGCGATCAGCGCCTTCGCGGCCGTATCGCGCACGGACCGCGTCTTTTCCGTGGAATGATAGGCGTCCGCGAGCGCGAGCGACGTGTACCACTTGCCCCAGTATTCGCAGCGCCAGTCCCCGCCGCCCACTTCGGTCTTCGCGGCATAGGGCGCAACCACCGCGTCGATGTCCTGCGCGGTGAGGCGGTTGTCGATGCAGACGGCCATCTTTTGCCCGAGCCTGCCGGCGAATGTCACCGAGCCGGGCGGGGCCGGTTCCAACGGATCCGCGATCGCCGTCCTGAGCGGTGACCGCGTATCCAACGGAGCATGATGCGCTCCGGCGCAGGC
>JBBRKX010000209.1:0-7455 GCA_038231675.1 Chthonomonadales bacterium
CTGCTCCAGGATGGGGGTGCGCATCTCGCGGAAGCCATATCGGCGGCAGACATCGCGAAATACGCCTTCGACGTGCCGCCATCGCGCCGCATGCAGCCACGAATCCTTGTCGGGCGCAAACGGAAGCACGTCGTTCATATAGGGCGGGGCGGCGTATTTCATGGCGTGGGAATTCCTTGACACGTGAGAATGGATTGCGGCCCATATTGTACGGTACGCACGGACATTACGTCAAATTCAGGGAAGCCCGCTTTCCTGTGATATCGTTGACAGAGTGCAAGGAAAATTAGGTGCAGAGGATTGCGTTCTTTCGCGCGTATGTTTTCCATAGATCGCCCCGATTGGTTAGGGGCGGCGAGAGCACAATAGGGTACGTTAAGACCGAAAGAAGTAGCAGGAAGGGAGCGATGGGATGCGCATTGGGTATTTCGATTGTTTCAGCGGTATCAGTGGCGACATGATTTTGGGCGCTCTGCTCCATGCGGGAGTGGATGAAGCGGCCTGGCGGGCGGAGTTGGCGAAGCTTAACGTGCCGGGCTATGAAGTGAAAGTCGAAACGGTGGTGAAAGAGGGCATTAGCGGCACGGATGTGGACGTGATCCTGCATGAGGCCGATCAGGGCCATGGCCGGCACCTTGCGGATATCGACGCGATTTTGAAGCGCAGCGGCGTCTCCGAGACCATCCAGAAACGCGCCATGGGCGCTTTTACCCATCTGGCGGGCGCGGAAGCGAAGATCCACGCGATGACGCCCGACACCATCCATTTTCATGAGGTCGGCGCGGTGGACGCGATCGTCGATATCGTGGGCGCGTGCATCGGGCTGGAAATGCTGGGGGTGGACAAGGTCTATTGCTCTCCGTTGCCTCTCAACCGTGGGTGGGTGGAGTGCGCGCATGGAACGATGCCCGTGCCGGCTCCCGCGACCCTGGAGCTTTTGGTCGGCTTTCCGTTGCGGCCGGACGATCGGCAAAAGGAACTGATCACCCCGACCGGCGCGGCGCTCCTTGCCGAATATGCGGAACGCGATCCGCTTGGCGCGATCGTCCCGGTTCCTTCCATGACTCTCAAGGCCGTCGGTTACGGCGCAGGCAAGCGCGACTCCTGGATTCCCAACCTCTTGCGGCTGCTTGTCGGCGAGACCTATGTCGAGCCTATGAAGACGCCCGATGGGACGCGCCGCCCGGCGCGGGTCAGCCATGGCAAAAAGAAAGAGCACGGTTAGAGTGATCGGGGAGGATGTGGCCTCTCGCATTGAAACCTGAAAGGGCATAAGACCCCGTAGCGCAAAAGGAGCGGACGATGGCGCTGTTATTGACGGAGCGCGATGTGGAAGCGCTTTTGACGATGCCGGAAGCGATCGAGGCGGTGGAAACTGCCTTTCTCAGGCAGGCAAACGGCGAAGTTACTAACCAGCCGCGCCGGAGGCTGTATAGCCCGAAGGGAGCGTATCATACGATGGTCGCGGGCGATGCCGAATTGGAGACCTTCGGCATCAAAACATACACCGCATTCGCTCCCAAAGCCCGGTTTCTGATGCTGTTGTACGATGGCCGCACGGGAGAATTGCTCGCTTTGATCGAGGCGGACCGGCTGGGACAGATGCGGACGGGAGCGGCCACGGGGGTGGCGACAAGACTGCTGGCGAATACGCGCGACTCTTACCGTGTCGGCATCTACGGCACGGGTTGGCAGGCACAGACACAGCTGGAAGCGGTCTGCGCCGCAGTGCCCGTGGGAGACATCGTTGCTTACAGCAGAACGGCGGAGAAGCGAACGCAGTTTGCCGAGACGATGGAGGCAAAGCTCGGGGTGCCGGTGCATGCCGCCGATACGCCCGAGGCCGCTGCGCGGGATCGGGACGTCGTGATAACCGCCACCACTTCAGCCGAGCCGGTTCTGCAGGGAGCGTGGCTTTCACCGGGCACGCATATCAACGCAGTGGGAAGCAACCAATTGAGTCGGCGGGAAGTGGATGATGAGACGATCAAACGCTCCAACCTGATCGTCGTGGACTCGATCGAGCAGGCGAAAGGAGAAGCCGGCGACTTGCTTGCCCCCTATGAACGACGCGTATTCCGCTGGGAGCAGGTGGTGGAACTGGCCGATATCGTGGAGGGAAGCCGAACGGGGCGAACGGACGAAGGCCAGATTACGTTTTTCAAGTCGCTCGGGCTGGCGTTTGAGGATGTCGCGGTCGCGACTCTTGTGTATCGTAAGGCGCAAGCGCAGGGACTGGGGACGGATGTGCCGCTCTGGCAGGGCTGAGTCACTTCGTCGATCGCGGCTCGTGCAGCACCAGACCCCGTGCCATCGCCACGCGCACCGCCTCGGTCCGATTGGAGACTTCGAGCTTGGCGAAGATATGGGAGAGATGATATTCGACCGTGCTTGCAGTAACGAAAAGCTGGGCGGCGATCTCTTTGTTCCGAGCGCCCTTGGCCAGCAACTGCATCACTTCCAGTTCGCGCTCGTTCAGCCTCTCTGCGGCGTCCGGCGTACGCTCGGACTGCCCGGCGGCCAGAGCCGCCAGGCGATCCGTCACCGCGGGAGCCAGAAGCGCTTCGCCGCGCTTGGCCGCACGGATCGCGGCCATCAAGTCGGCTGGCTCCGCGTCTTTCAATAGAAATCCGCGTGCTCCGGCGCTGAGAGCCTCCAGGACGATCTCTTCGGTCTGAAAGGTCGTCAGGACAACTACGGCGATGTCCGGGAGAGTTGCGTGGATCTGACGCAACGCTTCCATCCCCGTCATTCCCGGCATCTGCAGATCCATGAGGATCACGTCCGGCAGCAGGCTGGCCGCAAGCTCGACCGCTTGCGCGCCATCTTCGGCCTCGCCGACGATCCCAATTCCCCCTCCTGCTTCGAGTATGGCGCGAACCCCCTGTCGAACCATGGCATGGTCGTCCACAATGAGAACGCGGACTTTTTCCGCTTCCCCGCCCGCGCGTGTTTGAGGCAGGGGCTTTATGCGGGAGGCAACCTCGTATGCCGCGTTCGGCCCGGTTTCCACACTTGCACGACCGCCCCATACGGAAGCAGGCACTTCCGCACGGTACGGGATCATGGCACGAACGCGCGTCCCCCATCCTGGAGTGCTTTCGACCTGTAATTCGCCGTGCAGCAGCCGGGCACGTTCGCTCATGCCGAAGAGCCCATATCCCCCTTCGGAGTCCGGAGCGGCGCGTGTGGCAAGGTCAAACCCGATGCCATCATCTTCCACGATCAGGACGACCGATTCCAGGCCAAACTGCAGTCCCACCCGCACCCGCGCTGCCTGCGCATGCCTGCGCGCATTATTAAGGGCTTCCTGCGCGATGCGTAAAAGCGCCTGACTCTGCTCGGGAAGCAGCGCCTGCTCCTCGCCTGTCAATACGTATTGCGCCAATAGTCCCTCGTTGGCCTCGAGAAGGCGCACCTCTTCCGCGATCGCCTGCGCGGCGGACAGCCGCTCGAGCGAGGCAGGCAGCAGGTTTTGAACGGCCCGGCGCGTATCCTCAAGCGCCTTCTTAGCGTGCGCCCTGGTTTCGCTCAGCATCTCCTGGGCCGCGTTGCGGTCGCCGGAATCGAAGGCCATCTGCACCGTCTCGATTTGCAGCACCAGACCGGTAAGCGATTGCGCCACCGTATCGTGCATTTCGCGCGCCAGTCGATTCCGTTCCTCCGTCATCGCGGTGTCGCGTTGCTGTTCCAGCACCTCGGCGATGGAAACCGCGATGGTGGCTTGATCCGCCACGCTCTGGAGCACGGCAAGCTCGGCGGCCGAAAACTGCCGGTCTGTCTCCGGATAGACCGCCAGCACGCCTTTTACCTGATCGCCCCGCCGGAGGATCGCGCAAAGGATAGAGGTTACTTTCGATCGCTCGTGCAGGGCATGCAGCTCGGGGCTGAACTGCTCCTCGTTACGAAGATTGCGCGCATGGAGCGGCACATCGCTTGCGATAGCGCGATGTACGATCGGGCTCCGCCGGGCGAGGCGCGCCACGGTTTCACCGTATTCCGCAGAGATGTTTCGGGTTGCAAGGGGCCGTTTCAGGCCTTTGGCATCCCCCAGAAAAAGCGCCACTCGAGGCTCGTTCAGCCGCTCCGATACGATACCTATCAGTTGTTCCGCGATATCTTCCAGCGGGCAGGCGGCAAGAATTGCGTTTGCGACCTCTCGTGACGATTGGCGAAGACTGCACTCTTCCTGATAGGCGACACTGACACGGTGCAACTCGACCAGGGCCGCGAGGCGCTGGGCGAGTGCGCGCGTCTGATCCTGCCATGAGGCGGAGCGTGGAGCGATCTCCTGGGACGATTGGCCCACCAGAAAGCCCGCAGCGCGATTGCCGAGCATCAGCGGCGCGATCACGATCTCGTCCTGGAAGCTTGCGACAAGCGTTGGAGGAAGGGCTGCTTCCGCGGACATCACCAGAATCTGTCCCGTGCGCAGACAGCGGTCGGCGACGGGAAAGTCCGTCAGGGCAATCGGCTCAAATAGCGGCGAACCCGCGGCGAACCCGTACACCGCCACGGAACGCGCCTGCGCCTGGCGAGGAGCCCAGGAGAAAAGAAGCAGTCGAGAGAGACGCAGGGTGGACGCCGCATCATTCGCCGCTTGCCTGAGGAGCCCGTCGTCCAGAGAGCGATCCAGATAGGTCATGGCATCCATGGAGTCCCTGGATGTGGCGGCCATCGGGATAATCTGGGCGGAGGCGCCCAGGCGCTGGCGGGCAAGTATCGATTCATCCGGCATCGCGGCCTTCTTCCTGCCGGAATCGAGAGGCCTCGTGTGCCGCGATCCGCGCTGCCCATCCGGAATCGGAAGGCAGCGGAAGGCATCCCGCTGCGGCAAGCGCATCCTTACCCGCTCGCCCGCTCGGGGCGAAGAAAACACCGCGCCCAAGACGGTGCGCGCGGAGACATTCCGCTTCCATGCCTCCGCCCGCGCGCACATCGACGCAGATGACAACGTCGGCCAGCGCAAACGTGAGGCGGTCCCGACGTCGATTGTTTGCCCCGATGCTGTGATCGTCCAGACGGAAAGGAGAGACCGCAAGGTCACGAGATCGATCGAAGCTTGCATCGCGGATACGGGCGGCCGCAAACGGCGGCCGGTCGAATTCCGGCCCGAGCGCTTCCCGTAATCCCCGGTCGAACACGTAACAGACGGGCCTGTTTTTACGCTGCGCCGAAAGGGCAAGACGCTTGTATGGGGAGCGATCGTGGCCGGTCACCGGCACGCCTCCGGCGTCGATGAGGGCGTTCGCGATCTCATCCTGGCGCGACAGACTTTCGGCGGAAGCGCCATTGGAGGTCGCGCAGGTAAAGGTGAAGTGCGCGTTGGGCTTATCCGCGGCGGAGTTCCATGCCGAGAAGTTGCCCAGCGTATAAAGGATCGGCGGAGGAGCGTCGTCGAATGCGGCCAGTCGCGCGGGAAAGGTCGCGCTCTGGGAAGTCAATACCTGGATCCCATGGTGGCGAATCGTCTTTGCAAGCTCCGCTGTACGTTCGGCAATCTCCGCCGGGCAGCCCGCCATGTGATTTGCGGCGAGGAGCGGAATATCATACTGAAGATGCATTTCCGAGGCGGATAGGGCGCAGAACACTTCCGGCACAATCCGCCGCTGCCCGTGGAGACGAAGCAAATGCGCCAGGGACTTCTCGCCAACATGAGGAATGCCATGGAGGAAGAGTACAAATTCGGTTGGGCTAAATGAGCAGGTGGATTCGCCGGTCATGCGCCTTACCCTTTCTGCCAGGCCCGTGCTTCACAGCGTCTATAAGAGTATACCCGCCGGGAACGCGCCCGTCAACGCGTTAGGGGCTCGACTTATCGCCGTTCAAGGGCAGGTAGATCAGGAACTGCGCTCCCGTGCCCGGCTCGCCGACTTCCCGGATGGCGCCATGGTGGGCGTCGACGATGCCCTTGACGATAGACAATCCCAGGCCCATGCCTTTGACGCGCGAGGAAAAGAAGGGGGTGAAGATACGCTGTTTGATGTCCCGAGCGACGCCGGGGCCCGTGTCGGCAAGCTCGATCTGGGCATAGCGCCGATGGGGAGCAAGGCGGGCATATCCCGGATGCTGGCCGGATTCCACGATGCTGGTCGTAACGCGCAGCCTGCCTCCGTCCGGCATGAAGCTGACGGCATTTTCCACGAGTTCGGACAGGGCGCGTTTTACCTTTTCGATGTCGCACCGTACAGGGGGAATGCCGGCCGCATACGTCTCTTCCAATGCGATCGTGGTCCGCCTTGGAAAGGTTTCATGGACGGCCTCGGCGACCATGGCGTTAAGATCCGCCGCCGCCTTGGTGAGCTGAGTCGCCATCACGAAATCGCGAAACTCGCGGAGGATATCCTCCAGGCGGTAAATCCCGCGCTCGATGCTTTCCACGAGGGCGCTGGCTTCACGCAGGAAGCCGCGCTCTTCCATTTGCTTGAATTCCGCCGACTGGGAAAGCACATGCTTGAGCTCGTTGATGTCGCCTTTGATAGCGAAGGTCCGGTTGCCGATCATATGGGCGGATTTCGCCGAAAGCTCGCCCCATGCGGCCATGCGTTCGGAGCGAACCAGTCGATTGAAGCCCCGCACGTTTTCGATGGCGATGCCAAGCTGGCTGGCGACCGTCCTAAGCACGCGCTCATCGCTTTCGGTGAAGCGGGCATGGAACCAGGCAGGGGAGCTGCGGGGACGCGAGACCCGCAGCACGCCTAAAATGCGGTCTCGGCCTCCGATCGGCACGGCCAGAAAAGCGCCGGGAGCATCGGGCACGAACTCGGTGTGCCGGCCCACCCATCGGGGATCGTCTCGCGGGTTGTCCAGGCGGATCGTTTCCCCGGTGAGGGCGACGGTCCCGGTCAGGCCTTCGCCCAGCGCGTACGAGGCTTCGCCCACCCGCAGATGGAGGGTGCCGCGCGACGCCTGAAGGGTCAGCATCTGCGTCGCCTCGTCGAGCAGAAAGACGGAGCATCCTTCGCAGCGGAGCACTTCGGCGGAGACTTCGACCACGCGCCGGACCAGGGGTTCTATTTCGGTGGTCGCGGCAAGGTCCAGCCCGATCTCGACCAGCATGCGTTCGCGACTGCGATACTCGTCGAAGGCGAGCGCCACCGCGATGGCGTTCGCAAAGGTCGTCAACTGTTCGCAGTGCTCCGCCACGAAAGCGGCGGGGCGGTCGCTGTCCACGTTCAGGACTCCGCGGACACGGCCTTCCGCGTCGAAGAATGGAACGGCGACCTCACTGCGCACGTCTGGAAAGTGGCGAATGTAATGGGGATCGGCCTCGACGTTCGCGGTCACATACGGTTCGCCGGTGATGGCGACGCGGCCGGTGATCCCACGATGCGTGGAGTTGTGGAGCTGGAGCCGTAAGGTGCGGTTTTCTTCGGTCCAGCCATCGCCCGTGGTGGTGATCACCACGAGTTCGCCGGTCTCCTGTTCGATACGGGCGAGAAAGGCCCGTCTGCC
>JBBRKX010000210.1:0-7433 GCA_038231675.1 Chthonomonadales bacterium
AACGCAAGCACGGCGATGTATCTTAAGTTTATGCGTAGTTCAAAAGACCGCGGTCTGGGAGGCATTGGCGCGATTACCGGCGGAATGGGAGGCGGCGGGAATCCGAGCGCACAGGATCTCTTACAGGCCGCACGGTATGTGATGGGCGACAAAAATCTGATGCTGCATCAAAACCTGAAATATTTCCATGCGATCGCGAAAGAGTCGCATCAGCCGTATACCGGTCCGTTTCAGGCGCCTATTCCTCACAATTTGATCGCTCAGATGCTTATGCCCGTGTTTGCCGGTGCGCG
Organism: Chthonomonadales bacterium; assembly: GCA_038231675.1. Classification (GTDB taxonomy): domain Bacteria; phylum Armatimonadota; class Chthonomonadetes; order Chthonomonadales; family Chthonomonadaceae; genus JBBRKX01. The sequence continues at coordinate 294 of JBBRKX010000210.1, forward strand.
TGCAAAGGTTGTCGTGGGGGAAACGATCCTGACCCTCTTGCGCCTGGAAACCAGCCTGTATCGCTATCGAGCGGCATCCGGCCATTTCCCCGCCACCCTGCAGGAAATGGCGGCCGCAAAGGATGCGCACGGATCTCCCTATCTTACGGCGGCCCCGACCGATCCATTCGGCGGCCAGCCGCTTCATTACTCTCTGGCATCGGGCGGCAAAAGTTTTCTACTGTATAGCCTCGGCGACAATCTCAAGGACGACCATGGCGTTCCCTGTCAATCTCCGGGAGATCAAAAAGGAGGAGACATCGTCGCGGGCAAGATGTGGATGTCTCGAAATCGAACCGGCGCGAAATTTCCGGCTATATTAAGAAGTGGGCGCCTCAGGTAATAGCGATCTGTCCTTGCGTCCGTGCTTAACACAATACGCTAACCATCAGTAAACGTGCATGGAGCCGTCCGAGCGCCTTACCAGCGGCATGAAAGCACGCTTATAAGGAAATCGTGCGGCGGCCTCTTCATCGATGTCCACCCCGAGACCAGGCGTTTCATTAGGGTGGATAAACCCATTCTCCATCTGGCAGACGCCGGACACGACCTCATAAACAGGTTCCGGATAGCGAGTCCACTCCTGCACGCCGAAGTTTGGAATCACGGCTTGCAGGGAGACGCTTGCCGCCTGTGCGACAGGGCCGATATCTCCGGCGCCGTGAAAGGCCGAGCGCACATTGTACGGCTCCGCGAGCACCATGATTTTGCGCGCCTCGGTCAGCCCGCCCACGTGGAGCGGCTTGATCCGGATGAAGTCGATCCAGTGATTGACGAAGAGGGGAAGACAGTCCCACCGTGACGTGATGATCTCGCCGATGGCGAGCGGCGTGGTGGAGGCGGCGCGAAGGATCGGCCAGGATTCGCGATGCTCCGGCATAAGGGGATCTTCCAGAAAGAACAATCGGAACGGCTCCAACTCTTTTGCCATTCGCGCGGCCTCGATCGGATTCAACTGCTCGTGCGCATCGTGGAAAAGCTCGATATCCATGCCGAGTTTGTCTCGCAGGTGGGCAAAGAGTTTCGGCACGGAAAGCAGGTAGGGAGTGGGCTCATAAATCTGCTCCGGCGGCGTATCGGGGGAAAGGGGTGGGTTCATACCGAGAACTCCCGCGCCGCCGTAGGCTCCCACCTGGCATCGCACCACTTTGAAACCTTTCTCGATAATCTTCCGGGCGCTATCTTCGCACTCCACCGCGTCGCGACCGCTTGCATGGGTGTAACACATCACGCCATCGCGGGCTTTGCCGCCGAGCAACTGGTACACGGGCAGTCCGGCCTGTTTGCCTTTGATGTCCCATAGCGCGAAGTCGATGGCCGCGATGGCTGCCATGAAGATCGGCCCGCCGCGCCAATATCCCTGTCTATAGAGCAACTGCCAGGTGTCTTCGATACGTTGCGGGTCTCGCCCGATAAGCAGGTGACTCATGTGTCGCAGAGCTTCGGCGACGATCGTTTCGCTGCCGTTGAGAGTTCCTTCTCCAATGCCATAAAGGCCAGGCACGTCGGTCATCACCTTGACGAAAACATAGTTTCGCCCGGGACACGTTACGATCACCTTTACTTCCGTAATTTTCATGGGAACTCCTTAACCCTGAGGACGCCGCATTGGGAAAAAGATCGGTCAGGCAGTCCATGTCTTGACGAACAGGATTCGGTCCGTGCCCGAGCGCCCGTGATAGTCATGGCAGACAGGCAGACCATGCACATGCTTTTCTTGGGGTTCGATGACAAATCCCAGGCGTGTATGGAAAGCGACCGATTCCTTGTTCGACGGTGAGGTGACGCTTCGAATGATGTGGCGTCCATGACGCCGGGCGACTTCAAAAAAACGCTCGTAAAGCGCCCGCCCGGCGCCACTGCCTCTGTGCGTTGGGTGCACGACGACCAGTCGTATATAGGCCTCATCCAGGAGCGTCTGAGAGAGAAAGCCGATGAGGAAGCCAATGCGTTCGTTGTTCTTCTCGACCACCAGGCACGTCTCCCGAAAGTGCGTCAAGAAGAAGCGGGAAAGCATATCGCTTTCGATGGGGCGGCCCCACCATTCTCCCACAACGGCATGGATGGTTTCCGCATCGGAAGGTTCGGCGGGGCGCACCGTAAGGTTATCCATCGGCTGGACTCTTCATTGGTTTCGAATAGTTAACCTACATGCGCCCCATGGTTCCGCCCATAGTCCCACCCATTGCGCCTCCCATGGCCATTCCCGGCGCGCATTTTTCCGCTGTATCCGTGGACGGAACCGTGGATGCCTCAACGCCCAGATTGGGATCGATACCGCGCAACATCAGGCCCTGCCCACGGGATCGGTGGGTCAGGATAGTGGGCGGATCGGCGGGATCACGCATCTGAATGAGGATAGTGGTGCGCGCTTCCTGACTGGTGTTGACGCCGGACCCGTGGATAGTAAGGTAATTGAAAAACAGGGCGTCTCCGGCCTCTGCGGGAATAGGGATGGCGCTGTCGATAGGATACTCGTCCGGCGGGAGATGCCAGCCTCCGTCACCGATATGCGGGAGCAATCCACGCTTATAGGAGCCGGGCACCACGCGAACGCATCCTTTTTCCAGAGGAGCGTCATCAAAGTGAATGATGGCCGCGATCATGGAGTGATGCTCATGCGGGAAAAATGGACAATCCTGATGCAGGGGGAACGGAGAGCCTTTTTCCGGCGGCTTGATGAACATCTTCGTATGATGCAGTTGCACGTTTGGGCCGATGATATCCGCCGCCGCTCCGGTCAGTCGATCGTTCAGCAGGAGACGGCCGAACGCCGCGCTCTGGTACTGAACGTCATGGCAGTGCAGAACGGACGTTTTTTCAGCGCCGTTCGTCTTGGGAGCGCTGCCCCAGGTGGCGTCGATATTACGCTTTGCCTGGAGTCGATCCGCCAGCGAGTGGCACTCCTGCCGGTACTCCGCAGCCTCCGCCTTTGTTAGCAGTCCACGCACAACGACATAGCCGTTTTCTTTGTAAAAAGCTTTCTCTTCCGTCGTCAACATAGCCGATGCTCCTTATATATGGCGCCGAATGGGTGCCGCATGGCGCCTTCCTTTGCTAATCCGTTTCTTTGGTCGGGTTCCGACCCACAATCGGGTATTGCTCCAGATCCACGACCGCGCCGCTCACCGGGCCGCCATCCTCCACCACGAAAGCGAGCGCATAATGCGCGATCTCTTTCGGCGAGAGTATTCGCCCCGACGGCGCAAACGTTTTCGCGATTTTGTGCGGCCAATCCTCCGGCAAACCTTCTCGCATCTTGAGCGCATACTCGTTGGGAGTCAGCACCCAACCCAGATTAAAGTGATTGACGCGAATTCCCTCCTGCCCGTGCGAATCGGCAAGGTTACGGGAGAGTGTGATAAGGCCGCCTTTGCTGATGGCATAGGCGAGTTGATTGTTCTCGCCGCAATAGCCGTTGATCGACCCGATATTCAGCACCGCTCCACCGCCCACGGCACGGAAATGCGGCGCGGCGGCCCGGACGAGCAGAAGGGGAGCGCGTAGATTAATCGCGATCGTGCGGTCGAAGGTTTCGGCGTCCGTGGAATCGAGATTGCTTCGCGTCATAATGGCGGCGTTGTTGACGAGGATATCGATGCGGCCGAACGCGCGCACTGTCCCCTCTACCAGGTCTACACAGGCCTCGGGATCTTCGAGCTTTCCTTCCAGAAATTGGGCTTTACCGCCGGCTTTCGTGATCTCTCTCGCGACTCTTTCGCCGCCATCGCGATCCAGGCCATGCACCATGACCGTGGCCTGCTCCTCCGCGAACAGGCGGGCAATGGCTTCCCCAATCCCTGTCGTGGAGCCGGTTACAAGCGCGACTTTTCCCGCTAATTTCATCGGTTGGTCTCCTGGACTTCCTCGCGCACATGACGTCGCGCGTCGTCGAAAATGGCTTTGACCCCCTCGATGGTATCGACGCGAACCATGGCCTCCCGTAAATAAGAGACGCCATGATATCCGCGGACATAATGGGGAAGCTGTCCCCGCAGGTTACGAACGGCGCAAAACTCGCCCAATTTGTCGGCAAGATCGCAGACATGCGCCAGAGCCGCTTCATAGCGCTCTTCAAAAGTCGGAGGCGGAAGCAGCTCGCCCGTGCGCAGATAGTGGACGGTGTCGCGGATGATCCATGGGTTGCCGATGGCGGCGCGGCCGATCATCACGCCGTCGCAACCGGTCTCGCGCATCATGCGGGCGGCATCTTCAGGCGCTTTGATATCGCCATTGCCAATCACGGGCCGGGTTACGGCTTGCTTGATCTGTGCAATGAGCTTCCAGTCCGCGCTTCCCGTATGCCCCTGAACGGCATACCGGGCATGCAGAGCGAACGCCTGTGCGCCCGCCTCCTCGAGCCGTCGCGCCAGGCCCGCAGTAGCGAGATGGCCATAATCCCATCCGGCACGCGTCTTTACGGTCACCGGCGTGGAAACTGCGGCCACGATCGCTTCCACCACGCGGCAGGCGGTCGCCTCGTCTTTCATCATGGCCGCGCCTCCTCCGGTCTTGCAGACCTTGGGAACCCAGCAGCCCATGTTGATGTCGATGATGTCCGCGCCTTCGCCCACCGCGACTCGCGCGGCTTCCGCCATAATCGCGGGATCGGATCCGAAGAGCTGCACCGCGAGCGGATGCTGTTCGTCCGTGACATCGAACATCGTCATCGTTCGCGCGTTCTTATGATGGATCGCCGTGGTGCTGATGAGCTCGGTCACCAGCAGGCCGGGCCCGCCGATGCGCTTGACGAGCCGTCGATAGGCTCCGTTCGTGACGTCGGCCATGGGCGCGAGCACGACAGGCGGATCGATGCGGATCGGTCCGACATAATAGGGCGGGGGATTCAGAGGAGCGTCCCGCGTACGGTCATGCTCCATGCAGAGTGGGTTACGGTTTTCCAGCACATCGGTCGACATCGGCGAGCTTATCCATTCGAACGTGGTTTGCCCAGGTGTAGGCGCACCTTTCAGTATACCATTGCTCCTGAAATGCCAAAAGCCCTTCGCTTAAGATAAAGCGAAGGGCATAATAAAGAAAGGGACGCCAGAGCTCATTCCCCTACGGTCACTTCAGGGTGAGCGTCGGCTTTCCTGTGGTCGCCTCTTTGCTGTTGAGGTACAGCGCCTTGCTTTCCGCATTGGGATCGATCAATTGAAGTGTCACGACCTGACCCAGATGCGCCGCTACGTAGGCAGTGAGATCGAGATTTATCGTACCGATCCTCAGCGGCACGTTGAATGATGTCAAAAGCGTTCCCGTGCTGGTGAAATTGCCGCCGTTGAGGCCGGGCGCGTTGTTGTAGGTGATCCCGGTTTCCGTCCAATTCGTAACGGGCACGTCGTAGAGATTGACCGTCTCGACGCTGTTATAAGGGAAACTTCCGGAGCCGACCGTCAGCGTCAATGTGGCGCTGGTGGGCGCCGTAGTGACTTGAGAAAGATCGAACTTCAGATAACTCGCCCTGTTGCCGGTATTGGCATTGTTGAGAGCCGCGGTCTCTACGATCAGCGTATTGGAAGCGCCGTAGTTGTTGTTGCGGGCGTAGGTTCCGGCGCGCACGTAACTGTCGGCGACGGGCGTTAGAGCCGTGGGGTTATTCGTCGGCAACAGCCCATAGCACACGATGTTTCCGGAGCCGGTGGGGACATAGACCTTGCCATTGACCACGGTGGGGAACTGGAAGTGACCGACCGAGCCGAGGCCGTCGCGGTAGGCGTTTATGTTGCTGTCCCACAATTCGGGCTTCGTCAGATCGGTTGCATCGAAGGCATGCAGCACGCCATTGTTCCCGACCGTCCACAAAATGCCGTTGCCGGCGCCGTTCGCCGAGATGGCAAGCGACCCACCATCCGTAACTCCGCCGGTAGTCTTCCACACTCCCGCCGGATTGAATTGGTTTGCGGAAGTGTCGTACTTGAACTGTTCAACGTTGTACCCACGGGGCCACAGATACACGAATTTCGTCGTACCCGCATCCCATACGATCGGGTTTTGGCCGACATTGTCGTTATTGCTCACCCCGTCCAGACGCTGCACGACTTTATCCGGACCGCCGGGAGTAAAGCCGCCCAGATTAGTAGAGTCGAGGAGGAAGGCGGAGCCGAACTTCGTGCCTCCGGCAAACAAACGGTCCGTGCCTGGAATGCCCAATGGCCCGCTATTGCCCAGATCCAGATCGGAATCGCTGAGCGATTGCTCATCGAAGGGCGCGAACCAGTCCACCACCGCGAGATTGGGCGTGCTCAGTTTCAGGTAGCACATGCCATAGCTGTTGCCGCCGGTATTGGCGGTAAACGTGCCGTTGCCGACGGAGCAGTAAATATTGCCGGCATTGTCGGCGGCCAGTCCTTTGCCGGCCTGCCAGATGCCGCTCAGGCCGCCGTTTGGGCAGGTGTTGAACACGGCGGTCTGCGTAAACTTCGTTCCATCGTATCCGTAGCCGAAGATCCAGCCATGATAGGGGAAACTGTCCGAATTGTGCGCGAAGGCGAAGTAGACTACGCCATTGAGAAGCAGCAGCCCGGGGCGACAGTTCGCATGACTCGTATCGAATGTGACCACGCCATTGCTGCTGCCGTCGCCGGTGCCTGGGACGGATGCGGCGACAGTGACCGGGCTGCCCGTCAATTCATTACCGGATGTCAAGCTGAGGGCGTGGAGTTTTTTCGGGCCGTTGTCGTTGGTATCATTCGTTACGACATAAATGATCATGTTCGCCACATCGATGGTCGGGGTGCAGGTGTTCCATTGCGCCGAATTGGGGAATTGGTGCCGCCAGAGAAAAGCTCCGGCGGCCGGATCGTCGGCGTCGAAAGCGTAGAGGCTGCTCGGCGAATTATTGGAGTTGTTTGAAGTGAAGGCGATGATCACGTTGTGAACCGCGCCCTGGATGGTCAGCCCGGGCACGTAAAGCACCTGGCCGTTGACATTGGCGTCCAGACCGCGCGTGAAAAGCTTGCCGAATTTGGTGACCGTGACGTTGGCCGGCGTTAGAATCGTTTCATTGAGGTTCGCTCCGGTGCGCGCGTTATCGTTGTTCTGGGTGGGAACGGCCGGCGGTCCAGCCTGAACGGCGGCAGCCCGAACCGCAGGGAATAC
>JBBRKX010000211.1:0-7433 GCA_038231675.1 Chthonomonadales bacterium
ATGGCAGGCGCAAGAACGCCGATATCTACGTCTGATTGTCTATTTGACGCTGTGCCGTTGTCAGGCTTTCTGGGCGCTAAGGCGGCGGAGAGATCAGGGGGACTTGAGGCCATGCTGTCGCGTAAACTTGTCCATGCGGGCGAGGTCGAATGCGACGCCATACGTTTCTGCGAGGGCGAGGATAGCTTCGAAGTCCGGCTCGCCCTGAGATGGGACGAGCAGCGCCAGGGCCTCAAAATAATTCTCAAAGCCACCGGGTGTGATCATGTCTAGAAAGCGAACTGTCTCCTGGCCTGCGTTCCAGAAAGCGTGGAAACCGCCACGAGGTTTGTGTACGAACTCTCCAGGTTTCACGGTAAGGACGGTCTCTTCCAACTGGACCTTCAATTGACCTTCCAGCACGTAGCTGGTTTCGTCTTCATGGTGATGGCGATGGGGCGCCGCGCCCAGGAAACCGGGCGGCAGGGAGTGCTCTACGACGGATAGCGCTCCGCCCGTGGCCGCGCCACGCACTTTGATGATTGCGCCCAGGCCACCGATGGTAAAGAGGTCCCCTTCTTCGGATCGTATATGAAATGCGCTATGGGACACGGTTTTACTCCTCGTTATCTTATCTCTAACTCAACCGAGTCCTAACCCACCCGCGGCTCCGCCTATCCCTTCGCCACGGGGAAGGGGTGACTCGAGTCTTCGCCATCGTAGACTTATTCCGTAAGGAATCTATTCGCATCACCTTCCTCAGTCCGCTTTGCGGGGAAGCGTCTTCCAACAGTGCGTTATACCTTAAGATTGTAGAATCCTCTTTGAAAATCATGTGCGCTCCTTTCATGGCCCGCAAGTACGCTGTCTTAAATGGTAGACATATGTATTTATGGATAGAACCGTTCGGCTCCGACTAAAACCCAATACCGAACAGGCTCAGCTACTTGCCGAAACCACCGCACAGTCTACGGTTTCCTTATGGAGTAAAGCTACGAAGGCAAATGCTCGGGGCGCCCCTACCCCTGGGGGAACGGGGCCGGGGGATAGGAGGGGGATAGGGTGGGGGGCATACCGAGGATCGCTTCCAGGTGCTCCACGGTCACCGGGGGCGAAAACAAATAACCCTGCATGATATCACAGCCCATTTCCATCAGGCACTGCCGCTGCTCCGGGGTTTCCACACCTTCCGCCACCACTTCCAGGGAGAGCGCATGCGACAGGTCGATGATCGCACGGGCGATGGCCTGCCCCTCGATGTCTTTCTCCATGTCTTGCACGAAGGATCGGTCGATCTTCAGCGTGTCCAGCGGAAACCGTCTGAGATAGCTTAAGGAAGAGTAACCCGTGCCGAAGTCGTCGACCGAAAGCCGTACTCCGAGTGCGCGAAGGCGGCGCAGGTTGAGGACGGCCGCCTCACCGTTTTGTATGAGCGCGCTTTCCGTAAGTTCCAAATCGAGCAGCCGGGGATTGAGCCCTGTCTCTTCCAGAATCGAAGTGACGATCTCCACCAGTCCACGCTGTCCGACCTGGCGACCGGATAGATTTACCGCCACGCGAAGCGGGCGTCCCCCGGCATTCCAGAGCGCCGCCTGCCGACAAGCTGTCCGCAGCACCAGTTCCCCGAGCGGAAGGATCATGCCCATCTCTTCGGCGATGGGGATGAATTTTCCGGGCGGCACCAGACCGAGTTCGGGGTGAGACCACCGTACAAGCGCCTCCACGCCTACGACCACGCCCGTGCCTAGATGCACCTGGGGCTGGTAATGAAGAATGAACTCCTCACGCTCGATCGCTTTGCGTAAGTTATTCTCGAGCATCAGTCTCTCGAATGCCGCGACATTCATCGCTTCCTTATACAGTTGATAGCCGTTCCGACCCTGCTCTTTGGCCCGATACATAGCGACATCGGCATGACGTAACAGCGTCTGCGTATCTTCGCCATCGATAGGAAAGAGGCTGATTCCGATGCTTGCCGTGACAAAAAGCTCGTTCTGGTCCAGGACAATGGGCGTAGTCAGCGACTCGAGAAGCCGCTGCGCGACATGAGAAGCGTCCTCGGGAGTGGCCAGATGCGGCAGAAGAATCGTGAATTCGTCTCCGCCCATGCGCGCGATCGTGTCTTCTTCGCGCAGGCAGCCCCATAGGCGCGTCGCAACGACCTTCAGCAGGCTGTCCCCGGTGGAATGCCCCAGAGTATCGTTGATGTGTTTGAAGCCGTCCAGATCGAGGAAGAGGACCGCCGCATTTGTGCCCATGCGCTTTCCTGCCGCGATCGCCTGTTCGACCCGGTCCTGAAAGAGCAACCGGTTCGGCAGTCCGGTCATGGCGTCATGGTAGGCCTGCCAGCGGACCATTTCATCCGCTTTGCGGCGCTCCGTGACGTCATTGGCGAGCACCACCCGTGCGGGCGTACCACCGAAGTAGAGCAGTCCGGAGGTTATCTCTACGTCGATGACCGTTCCGTCTTTCTTGCGATGCCGCCACAGACCGGACCCGGGCTGGTCCGTGGACGCGATCGCTTCCACCGTCTGCTTCATAGCGGGAATATCCTCCGGCAACAGGATATCCGCAAGCGTCATGGTCAGAAACTCGTCGTAAGAATACCCATAGTGCCGGATGGCCGCGGTGTTCACGGCCAGGAAGGTAAAGTTGGCCGGGTCATACACGTACATCGGCAGCGGGTTGCTTTCGAAGAGCAGCCTGTACTGCTCTTCCTGGGACCTCAACGCCTCTTCCGCACGCTTGCGTTCCGTGATATCCTCCACGGCGCCCTCATAGTAGAGCAGTGTTCCCTGAGAATCGCGAATCGCATGGGCGCTTTCGGAGATCCAGATGACGTTCCCGTCCCGTCGGTAAATCCGTGACTCCATGCGCGTGACTTGCCCCTGGTGTGCGATGAGTGTGGCGAACTGTTCGCGACGATCCGCCTCGACGTACAGTTGACGGTCGATGCGCGTAATTTCGGACATGAGATGCTCGGGAGATTCGTACCCGTACATGCGTGCGAGCGCCGGGTTGGCGCTGAGGTAACGGCCCTCCGGCGTGGTTTGAAAAATACCTTCGATCGAGTTTTCAAAAATGGTGCGGTATTTGTGTTCCGCTGCGGCGGCCCGTCCCTTCTCTTCCTGGGCCTGAGCCCACTCCGACCGAAGTTGGGCGGCAATGCGGTTGAACGAGAGCGCAACGTTTGCTAACTCGTCCCGACTGTCCAGAGCGACTCCTGCCGCGTCCGTCCAATCCCCGTCGGTCATCCGAAGTGCGGCGGCGTCCAGAGTGGAAACGGTGCGCATCACGGCCAGATAAAAGCCGATATAAAGATAGATTACAAGCACCAGCATGGTCGCTGTAAGCGCTTCCGCGCGTAGTTTATGGTTTTCGAAGCCTGTTATTCTATGGCGCAGCAGCACATCCAGCGCATCGATTCCCTGGTTCCAGAGCGCTGCATTGGCTTCCATGCACGCATGAATACGCGCAACGTTCGTGGTGTTTACCTTTACAGCGCGACTGGGAAGATGGATGCGATCGCGCAGACCATCCAGTAACTGGGAGCGCACCGCGAGCGCACGCGCGAGCGAATGATGCAGGTGAGGCTTGAGATTCGCCAGCGGATTGTTTCCGAAAGCCACTTCAAAATCATGTTCTATGGCCCGGTTGTTCGAGGCGAGTAGCCCGGAGAGGGCGATATAACCGGCCTGTTCTTCCGGCGAAAGAGCGTTCTGTTTCCGGATGCTTTGTTCCAACTCTTCCGCCTGCGCGAGCAGGTCTTCCCCGGTGGCAATGTCGACAACGACCGCATTCATGGTGTAATACGAATCGAGATCCGGATCCAGAATAAGCGTCGAGGTATCTCCCACACGGGAAATGAGCGCCTCGGTGTCGTCGAATAGCTGTCGATAGGCCGTATGACGGTCTTTAGTGGTCGGGACGCTTTTTCGGAGCTTCAGGGCCTTCCATTGACTGTGCAAACTATCGAACCGCCCGGCGACATCCAGCGTGGCTCCGAGCTGATTATCTATGTGGGAAAGTACGGATAGATCCGCATCGAGCAACGCATCCACGCGCTCCGCAGGATTCTTTGCACCATGGGGTTTCCTCTGTGGAAAAAGATCCGCATCTTCCGTCTGAGGAAGATCATGCAGTACGCGATAGAGAGGCCGGAGATACGCATCGCCGACCATCTCCTTTTGCGCGATCTCAATGCTCCCGTCTACCTCGATGAGATACTGATACTGGACGTAGGCCAGCGGCAAAAGGAAGAAAAAACTTATCAATACGAACTTTTGGGGATATTTAAGACGATTCAGAAGCGCTATGGTAGGTTGAAAAATCATGTGCATAGTGGGTCCTGGTTATCGCGATTCGAGTTCGATTGCCTTGACCTGGTCATGCGTCTTCGGATGTCCGTGAGGCGAACAAGACTTATTATCGTACAAAAGTAAACTTCGGCTTAGTGCTAAATCGCGCATGGCGCAGCCTATAGTCCTGGAGAGGCGATAAATTACGCGTTCCCCCTCACTCTTCAGGGCTGCGGGTGGGCCTGCTCGCCCGTGACGACGGAGAGCATCATCGGCGTCATGGAGGCTCTGGACGCAATGCCGCCTTTCGGTTATAATGGGGCGTTTCCTGTATCCGAACGACCGTGAAGGAGCCAAAGTGACAGCAAACGAGAACTCCGGGCGCAAGCCCAACATTGTGCTTTTCGGGGTGGATTCTCTGAGAGCCGACCATATGAGTTGTTATGGTTACCGTCATCAGACGAGCCCGCATATCGATCATCTCGCCGCCCAGGGCGTCTTGTTCGAACGCAATTATAGTCCCCATATTCCGACGACGAGCGCATATGCCTCCATGCTCACCGGGCGCGATGTCATCGGGACCCAGGTCGTGGCTCTCCGGCATCAGGGCCCGTTGCGCCCGGAAGTGAAAACCCTGCCGGAGATCCTGAGCGAGAACGGATACACGACCGTGTGCGTCGGATTCGGCGGCAACCCTAGCGCGCGTGGATTCGATAAGTACGTCGAGTACCCGGGATGGGGAACCTGGAACGAAGGCCGTAGCCCGAAAGCGCAGAATCTGAACGACGTGACGATCCCCGAACTCGATATCCTCATCACCGACGATAAGCCGTTCTTCCTATTTCTACGGCATATGGATCCGCATGCCCCGTATCTGCCGCCCGCCCCGTTTGAACGTGCTTTTTATCACGGGAACGAGTCGGATCCGGCCAATAAGTCGATGGACCCGGTGATGCGTTTCAAGCCGTTTCGAGACTTCTTCGCAAGCTGGATGCCGCCCGGTATCTCCGATAAGGATTATATGATCGCGCAGTATGACGGCGCGATCGCGTATATGGATGCGTGTATCCAGACGATTCTGACCGCCATCGATACCCATGGCATCGCCAAAAGCACGATTGTGGCGCTGAACGGGGATCATGGCGAAACGCTCTACGATCACGACTGTTACTTCGATCACCACGGCATCTACGATACGACCCTGCATGTGCCCCTCATTATCCGCTATCCGGGAGCTTTGCCGGAAGCGCATCGTGTCACCGGGTTCAGCCAGCACAAAGACCTGGTTCCCACATTGTTGGAGTTGGCGGGGATCGAAACGAATGCGCCGTTCGATGGGCGCAGCCTGCTGCCCATGGTGCGTGGAGAAGTGGCTTCCCACGAGAGCGAGTTTTATATCACGGAATGTACGTGGATGCGGAAGCACGGATGGCGTACGCCGGAATGGAAGCTTATCCTGGCGCTGGAACCGGACTTTCATTTCAAGCCACCAGTCGAGCTGTATAACCTGGTGGAAGATCCGGATGAGAACAACAACCTGGCCGAGCAAGAGCCTGAACTGGTCGCGGAGCTTACACGCCGGATGCACGCCTGGATCGCCCGACGAGAGCAGGAGACGGGACTTGAGAACCCGATCCATCATCAGGGCGATTGGCATGGAGTGAAGGGGCTGGGGCCGTTTACATCCTCTCAACAGGCATATGACACCCTGCACATCGGAGACCCGAAAGCAGCCGCGAAACTGCAGGCCGAATCCCGCGATTAACGCCATCGACAAATGTTCCGGCTCCATGCCATTCCACAAGATAAGGGATGGCATCGGGCCGGCGCGACGCATGCGCCTCGTTGTAAATATTCAGATCGTTTTCAAACAGAAGGAGAGAGACATTGAAGTTAGGCGCGAATTCCGTCCTATTTGGCGGTTATGATCTTGATACGGCTTTTAAATACCTGGCGCTGTGCGGCTATGACGGCATCGAGCTTTCCGCGATCGACGGCATGAGCGAACATCTGGTGCTGGATCGCTGGGAAGAGCTCGCCCCGAAGATAAAGGAACTTTCCAAGACCTACGGGCTGGAACTGCTGGCCATGGAGCAACCGGACCAGAACCCGGCCAGGATGGAGAAGGCGTTCCAGGCGGCGGCCGAGATCGGTATTCCCATCATCAATTGTGGCCCCGGGGGGAAGTCGGATGACGAGGCGAGCCTACAGCAATCGATCGAATCCCTTGGCGGGCTCGCCGATCGCGCGCACCATTATGGCGTCACTCTCTGCGTCAAGGCGCATGTCGGCTCCAGCATCTACAACACGCCCACGACACTGCGCGCCATGAAGGCGATCACCTCGCCCGCCTTCGGAATCGATATGGACCCGAGCCACATCTACCGCGCCGGCGAAAACCCGGTGGAAGCGATTGCGGCCGTCGTTTCCCGTGTCAAGCACATTCATATTCGGGACTGCAAAGGACGGCAGCAAGGGCCGGGTAAACCCGAGCTACAGGCGAACGGGCGCGGCGACATCGATCTGGTCGGTTACATACGCGTGCTGCACGAGAACGGCTATACGGGGCCGGTTGACCTGGAGGTAATCGGCGCGAAAGACTATGGGTTGGAACAGTGCTGCATCATCGCCGCCGAAACGCGTGGGCATCTCCAGGCCAGCCTGCAGTGTGTCGGCGCTCGATAAAAAGGATTAAAGCCGCCGCTTTGTCATCGGAATCCTCATGATTGTTGCGGCCCTGCGGCAGCGATCTGAGGAAATCCGACTATTATTGAGGAGAAAAGGAACCTTTGTCGAAATAGGCTGGGGAAAGAGAATTGGCCGGCATTGCGGGGAGCGCCTGAATCATGGGGCATGATGTTTTTCTAAGCCACTCATCGAAAGATAAAGGGGTGGCCGACAAGATCTGTTCGGCGCTCGAGTCCAATGGCATAGCCTGTTGGATCGCGCCGCGCGACATCGTGCCGGGCATGGACTGGAGCGAGGCGATCGTACGGGGGATCGCGGAGTGCCCGGTTACGCTCCTGGTTTTTTCGACGTCCGCCAACGACTCGCTTCAGGTACGGCGGGAAGTGCAGCGCGCCTTTGAGAAGGATCGCCAGGTCCTGCCTTTTCGAATCGATGGCGTCGTTCCTTCCGACGCGTTGGAATACTAAC
>JBBRKX010000212.1:0-7422 GCA_038231675.1 Chthonomonadales bacterium
ATCGTATCGTTTTGCCAGAAAAACGGCAAGCGTAAGAATGATGAAAAGCTTTGCGAACTCGGACGGTTGAAACGGAAAGGGGCCGATTTTAATCCAACGAGACGCGCCATTGATGTTGCTGCCCGCGCGAAGGACGATCGTCAACAAAAACAGGTTCAGAACATAGAGGTGCTTCTGAAACCTCGCGCTTAAATGAAAATCCACCGCAGCGGTCCCAAAGAGGGCCAGAGAGCCGAGGATAAGCCACAGTATCTGTTTCTTGTAGGCGGCGGTGGGATCGCTATGCGTCGCGCTGTACACGATAAGGATTCCAAAGATGCCCAGGATGTAGGTGACGCCAAGGAGGGGCAGGTCGATCTTCTTGTTGAGCCGCGCGTCAAACATGGGCCGACAACAGATCCGAAAGGATAGTGAGCAACTCCGCGGCAACGTCACGCTTCGACATCAAGGGCCTCTCCCGAGTCTCTCCATCGGGCCAGAGGAAAGTGACGATGTTGGTGTCCACATCGAAGCCCGCGCCTTCCCGTGTGACATCGTTCGCAACCAGCAAGTCGAGACACTTGGCCTCGACCTTTCGCCGGGCATTTTCGAGCACATGCTCGGTCTCCGCCGCAAACCCGATGAAGACCTGTCCCTTGCGCTTTTGCCGACTTAGCGTCCCCAGCACATCCGGTGTGCGTCGTAGTTGTAGGGTGAACGTATCCAGGCCAGGATAGGGGGCATCCTTTTCGACGGCATCGCTCTTTTTGATCTTCTGGCTCGCGACTGTTTCCGGCGCATAGTCCGCTACTGCGGCGGCCGCGATAAAGGCGTCGCATTCGGCGATACGCTGCTCACAGGCAGTCAGCATAGCGTGCGCTGTTCCGACGCGCACTATTTCCACAGCGGCAGGAAGCGGCGCGGTCGCAAATCCGCTGACCAGCGTTACGGTTGCGCCACGTCGCGCCGCCTCTTCCGCGATAGCGTAACCCATTTTACCGCTGGAATGGTTCGATAGAAAGCGGACAGGATCAATCGGCTCCCGGGTCGCGCCCGCCGTCACGAGGATGCGCTTTCCCGCCAGACCACCTGTGATGGCAAGGCGATTGACGACGGCCTTTAGAATTTCGGGCACATCGGCGAGCTTGCCGACACCCACATCCTGACACGCCAGCACGCCATGCCCTGGCTGCACGATCTGGACGCCGCGCATCCGCAGGATCTCGAGGTTCGCCACGGTGGCGGGGTTTTCCCACATCACGGTGTTCATGGCGGGAGCAAAGAGGATCGGCGTCTTCAGGGGAGTGGCGAGAAGGCAGGCGGATAGCATATCATCCGCGAGACCGTGCGCGAGCCGTGCGATCCTGTCCGCCGAGGCGGGGGCGACAAGAACCAGATCGGCGCTCTGAGCGAGGTCGATATGCGCGATCCTGCGTGCGTCCGGCTCATCGAATACATCCGTGACGACGGGGTTTCGCGTTAGGGCGCGAAAAGTCGCTTCACCGACAAATTTCGATGCGCTTCGTGTCAGCACGACATGGATGTCCGCGCCCATTTTGCCCATCTGACTGCACAGGTCCGCAGCTTTATATGCCGCGATACTTCCCGTGACGCCCAACAAGATGCGTTTGTTTTGAAGGCTCATCGACTTCTGTTCTCTTTGGCTCATCCTGCAATGCGCCAGGAATTCACGAGGTGGTTGCGGGCAGGAACCGACAGCCGGAAATTACGTGGTCTCACTATGCGGAAGAGGGCGCAGGCACGACGCGATGACGTTCGGCAATGACAATAGAGCAGAGTGCGTCCGTCGCCACGACGATGTCGTCATTGGTAATCTGATAATCATAGTGAGGAATACAATCCATTTCCGTTTGCGCGATGGAAAGGCGCTCTGAAATGCGGATTTCGCTGTCCGTGGCGCGATTACGCAGCCGCCGTTCAAGCTCCGCGAGCGACGGCGGATAAATAAAGATCAGCACGGCGTCTGGGGCCATTTCACGCACTGCGCGTGCGCCCTGCACCTCGATCTTAAGCACGACATCCAGGCCACAGGCACGTTGTTCCTGAACCAATTCTTTGGGCGTTCCATAGAGGTTGGGGCCGTAACGCGCGTATTCGAGAAACAGATTCTGCTGGATGTCCGCCTCAAACCGGGCATGCGTGAAAAAGTGGTAATCGCGGCCATCCACCTCGCCGGCGCGTGGAGAACGCGTGGTTGCGCTAACGCTGCGTACGATGCCGGGCACGCGTGCGAACATGCGGTCCAAAAGGGCGTCTTTACCGACCCCGGATGGGCCCGATACAATGAAGAGGCGGCCGTTCGCGCCTTCCGTTGCAATTTTCGTCACGCAACCCCCTTCTTGTCGATTTTCGGGGGAATAAGCGAGATATAAGAGCGTAGTAGAAAGAGAGCCATGGACGAATTATACTCCTGAAGGCGGCCGACGTCAATTACGTGAAATTAAGGGGCCATATTGGAAGAGGGTTCCGGTTTTGCAGATGGAATTGTAGTAGACATAAAGACAGTGAAGCGCGCATGCGGCCCGCCGCCCAACTCTTGACTTCTTTGACCTTCTGTGCTACAATAATGTAGCTAGTGCTAAGGTGTTGACACTCGTTGCCGGATAGAATGCATGTTGCTTCCTCGATGATGCGCCGAAAGACGCGCTCGGAAACGATGTCAGGCTGACGGTACGTTCGGAAGAGGCCGCGCACTCTACGCGACCGGAGGATTTCCCCCTATGCCACCAGGAAAGCCTGTAAAGACAGGAGCCGGCGTTCGATCGGATAGCAACGGCGCCGTAAATCCCGTACAAGTTGGTGAAGATAAGCGAAGTTCGGAACAACGTGCGCATGAGGCTGCGGTGATGGAAGGCCTCGACTCCGTCGGGCACGTTTCCGCTGCGTATGGCGCGGAGCAGATACAGGTGCTCGAAGGGCTCGAAGCCGTGCGGCGACGTCCTTCGATGTACATCGGCGGCACGGATGCAAAAGGGCTGCATCACTTGTTCGTCGAGGTAAGCGATAATGCCGTCGATGAGGCCATGGCGGGCATCTGCACCAATATCGATGTGGTCCTGTATGCGGATGGCAGCGTGTCGGTAAAAGACAACGGACGGGGATTTCCCGTCGATATGAATAAAGAGTATAACATGCCGGGCGTCGAGCTTGCCCTTACAAAGCTGCACGCGGGCGGAAAATTCGATAGCGGCGCTTACAAGGTCTCGGGCGGTCTGCACGGCGTCGGCGTTTCCTGCGTGAACGCGACCTCCGACCGCATGGACGTCACCGTGTGGCGCGACGGCAAGATCCACACCATCGCGTTCGAGCGCGGAGTAACGGTTGAAAAGCTGCGCTACATCGGTAAGGCGAAGCCGGACGAGCGTGGAACGCTGGTGCGCTGGCATGCGGATCCGGAGATTTTCGGCGAACATGCCTATGACTCCGAGCGCATCGAGCGCCGCCTCCGCGATGTCGCCTATCTGAACAAGGGCCTGACGCTTTCCTTCAGGAATGAACGGGATCTGCCGGATGTCGCGGATGCCGATGCGACGGCGGCCGAGGACGAGGACGGCACGGTGCATGCGCCTCAGGAGCGTATGCCGGTCGTCAAAGTGTTTCATTTTCCGCGCGGCCTCGCCGAATACGTGGAGCATCTGAACGAGACGAAGGAACCGCTGCATAAGCCGATCTACTTCGGCGGCGCGCGGGATACGACGATCGCCGAAATCGCCGTGCAGTATAACCTGGGAACGCAGGACACGATCCTTTCGTTTGCCAACAACATTTACACTCCGGATGGCGGGTCGCATCTATCCGGCTTCAAGACCGCTTTGACCCGCGTGCTGAACACATACGCGCGTAAAAACGGGTTCTTGAAAGAGAAGGACGTGAACTTCAGCGGAGATGATGTCCGCGAAGGCCTGTGCGCGGTTATCTCCGTAAAACTTACCAACCCGCAGTTCGAATCGCAGACCAAGGTCAAGCTTGCCAATAACGACGTGGAAGGCATGGTCAACTCGATCGTCGGCGAAAAGCTGACGGAGTATCTGGAAGAGAACTCCGCGGTCGGCAAACGTCTTATGGACCGTGCGCTGACATCGCAGCGCGCCCGTGAAGCGGCGCGCAAAGCGGCGGAAGCCGTGAAACGCGCCAGCTCGCTCGAGTCGAACTCGCTGCCGGGCAAACTCGCGGACTGCACCGAGCGTGATCCGCGCAAATGCGAGTTGTTCCTGGTCGAAGGCGATTCGGCCGGCGGTCCCGCAAAGCAGGGAAGAGACAGACGGACGCAGGCGATCCTGCCGCTGCGCGGCAAGATCATCAACGTCGGCAAAGCACGGGTGGACAAGGTCCTCGATAACCTGGAAATCCGGGCGATGATCACCGCGCTGGGCACCGGGATCTCCCTGGGCGGCACGGACGAGGAAGACGATGACAACGGCGAGCTGATCGAAACGAAGTCCGACAAAGACAGAACGGGATCTTATGATCTAGGCAAGCTCCGTTACGATAAGATCATCATTATGACGGACGCGGATGTCGACGGCGACCATATCCGCACGCTGCTGCTGACGTTCTTCTGGAATTATATGCGACCGCTGATCGAACATGGGCACGTTTATATCGCGCAGCCCCCGCTTTATCGCATCAAGTCGGGTAAGAACGACCAGTACTACGCCAAGACGGAAGCCGAACGAGACGCGATCCTCAAGACCCTGCGAAACAAGCGCGATGTGATGGTGACTCGCTTCAAAGGGCTCGGCGAAATGAATGCCGTGGACCTTGCGGAGACGACGATGGAGCCGGACAAACGTCAGCTCGCACAGGTGCAGCTCGATCCTGAAAACCTTCCCGCAGCCGTGGAGATGTTCGATATCTTTATGAGCGACAAGGTCGAGCCAAGGCGTGACTTTATTGTCGCGCATGCCAAAGAGGTCGTGAACGTGGACTGGCACGGCTAACACCGGTTATTCAGGCTCGGCATCGGGTAGAACAGAGAAAAGTGTATGAGAGATTTGTCTTTCATACACTTTTTTGCTTGCGTGGCCAAAAGTACGCGTTCCAAGCAGGAATCGAAGCGAGCATTCCTGAAAATTCCGTTTGTCCGCCCCCACTGTAGCTGCCGCCGCCTGAAGCGAAGTTTCCGCAACGGAAGCCAGGCACTGAACGCAACCTTCTGAAAGATACGGTGAACCTCATGGAGCGACAGAAACCAGGCCGCTGTCCACACTATCAGATTTACTCCGAAAGACTGGGCGCCGAGGGGCAGCCTGCCTACCTCGCCATACGGAGATGCCTTCTTACGGAGCGGCTTGTCGGCTTTCTGCGGGAGTGCGAGGAAGGCAGGGTTCTTGCGAAAAATCTGATGATATCCATCAGCACTTCCAGCCATTACGCTTTTGTCGGGCCGGACCTTGAAGCGGTGACGCAGCAGTCGTGCGATGTGAAGCGGTGTGAGGAAAGCTGCACTCCGGGTTACTTGCAGCATCTGGACGATTTTCAGCTTCATGACCCGGCAAAAGAGAATGTGACATGTGAGGACAAAAACGACGACAATGAGAAGCCAATGACGGCGCACGCCTCCACGTCCTCCGGCGCTTCAGGGCAATGAACGCTGAAGGGAAAATTTTCACTTTCAGATTAAGTTGGTGTACTCCGAAATTTTGCGCCAGGGGACAGGAATAAAGCAGGAATAAACAAATCCGCGCGGGAACTTTGCGGGGAAAGCTTTGGGAGCCATGCCGCTCCACTGCTCGCGTCGGCAGATCGCAGGGAAAATCCGTTTCCGAAAATTTGGACGGGTGTTTGGTGGCAAATACGGGGCATCAGAGTGTGCCTCGCGCACCATTTGCCAAGCGGCGGAATTCTATTTGTGCCGATGTTCCCGTATGCTGCCGACTTCAACAGAATAACGATCTCTCAAACTAGAGGTTTTTCTATGTCATGCAGCCATTGCGGGCATTTTTCGCTCGATACCGAAAAAATTCATGTTCCGGGAGTGCTTGTGGTGATTCGCGTTCCTATTCGTCGATGCAGGCTCGCGGAACACATGGTCGGGCTGATCGCCACCACGGAAAGCGGCCGAGAGGTCGCCCGAAAATTGACGATTTCCACCACTACACTCAAGCAAGTTGGTGGCGCACCTCTTGCTGATAATCCCGAAGATCAAGCAACAGATTCCCCTATTCGTGTCGCTTTTGGGCCGGATCTGGAAGCCATTCACGCGGCCGAATGCACCCCGCAACGCTGCAAGGAGAGTTGCACGCCCTGCTACAAACTCCTGTTGCAGCAGTTCGGCTTTGAAGATCAGGCGGAAAGCGAAACCGGTTCCGGTTGTTTCGACCTGACCGCAGAGACCAGCGAAGCGGCCTCTGCCTGATCCTACGCTGTTTGTATAGACTGTCTGCCGCTCCTTTTGGTTCCCGCACGCCACCAATCGAAGCATGGACCCAACTGTAGGATGTTATGCATCTTGCGAACGTTCGGTGATCGTGGAGGCGGACGTCACCAGAAGGATCGTGCCATCGTCGCGTTGAAGGCGCAATGCCCCGCTTTCATCGACGCCGGTCGCCGTCCCGCGAATCACTTCTCCTTGTTCCCGCGCTTCATAAATTCGCCCTGCTGTCTCATCGCGTTCCTGCCACTGTTTCACGATCTCCTTTAGCTGTACGGCGGGCAGAATGGCTGCGGCGTCGCGAAAGCGGCGGCCGATCGCGTCACCAAGCTCCCGCCAGGACGGCGCCGCGAGCCCCTCGCGAACGAGCGATGTGCTGGTCTCCCGGAGTTCCTCAGGCAGGTTGCGCGTGGACACGTTGATTCCCACGCCTACCAGAGCGATCCAGCCTTCACGCGGCGACTTCACCATCTCGATCAGGATGCCGCCGGCCTTTTTGCCGTTGATCAGCAGGTCATTGGGCCACTTCAGGCCGACCTTGCAGGCGCCGTTGACGCTTGTGTCCAGAACCTCCGCAATGACGACGCCGGCCCATAGAGAAAGCTTCCCCACGATCTCCGAAACCGTTTCGCCGCACGCTACATAGTAAGTTGCATTGAGGTTCTCATCCGGCTCCGAATGCCAGTGCCTGCCCCGCTGCCCTCGCCCTTGTGTCTGCCGGCGCGCCATCACGCCGGTGGGAAAAGCACGGCCTGACTCGTCGAAGCGCACGCGCCCCTCGACCACATTTGCGCGTGCGACATCCATGGTCGATGTCACGGTTTCCAATGTTTCCATGGGGCTGTCGGTCGTCATGCGAGGGTAAGATCGAGGCTGATATCGAGCGCCGTGGCGGAGTAGGTCAGCGCGCCGATGGAAATGATGTCCACGCCCGTGGCGGCAATGGCCGCAACCGTTTCTTCCGTGACGCCTCCGCTCGCTTCCACGGCCGCCTGGCCCGCCACCGACTCCACCGCCGCCCTGAGCTCTTCCGGGCTCATGTTGTCGAG
>JBBRKX010000213.1:0-7414 GCA_038231675.1 Chthonomonadales bacterium
AGGAAAAGCATTATTGACCGCCGGAAGCTGCGGGCAGAGCAGGATGGGAAGCGCCCGGATTCACGCCCCCCACGCCGGAGTTTGGCACAGGCGCCGGCAGCACGGGCTTGCGCACAGGTTTGGCCCGAGAGCCGACCATGACCAGAACAGGGAACGTGCGATAGTGATCGTGGGAGATCATTTCCTTCCGGACCACCGCGCCGTTCTCTCTCACGATTCGATAGACCGTGACACGATGTCCACGATGCCCGGCGGACTTCACCACCTGCCGCCCGGCGGGCAGGGACGGATCCTTCGCAGTCACGACCGGCGCGGGCTCCACGGTATGGTTGGCAAGCGCGATCGCGACTTCTTTACCGGGCGTTCTCTTGCCGAAAATAGTGAACGATAGGCGACCATGACGACTGCCGCTCGCGATGTAGATGGGAGCGGCCGTATTGTTCTGAAACTGGAAATCGATTGCGCCGTAGACCACGGTGGCATCCAGGCCTGCAGGGAGATAGTGGACCGGAAACGCGTGGTGCGATCGCTGCACGATCTTGAGATCCGAGCGCAGCACCGCATTGTACAGCGTGCTGGAGACCTGGCAGACGCCGCCGCCCATGCCGGGCTCAAGCTCGCCCTTTACGATCACCGGCGCTTCCTTAAAGCCTGAATCCTCATCTCGGGGGCCAACGATCTTATTATACGAAAATATTCCGCCAGGCTTGATCAGGGTTCCATTGATATGGCTGGCCGCAAGCGCGACATTGCTTCCCCGGTTTGCGCCGGTTCCTGAAAAACGCGTGGTGTAACTGCCCAGAACGCCATCCACCTGTTTCAAGGTTTCCGACGTAACCGCCTCCGGCACGGCGCGTGCCTTAAGGGTCGCTTCGGGATTGATGGGAGTGGGAGTCGACGGCGTTGTAGCGGCGTCGGTCGATTGCGGCGTAGCCGAGCCTGAATCTCCCGGATCTACCCCATGCGGCGCCTGTATTTGACCATCACCGGGCGAGACGGGTTCCAGAGCGGCGCCGGGAGCGCCGTTAAAGCTCTTCCAGGCGTTGATGATCGCCACGGACGAACCCTCCATGTCCAGAGCGACACCAGGCGAACCATGCCGCTGGCCAAAGCCGCCGCCGGGCAGAAAAACCAGACGGGCATTTTTCGGAGGGCGGTTGACGAAATGTCCGAGCTGCCTGAGATATGCCTTCAGCCGCGCGGTATCGACGGTCGGCTGAGCGGGCAACTGCGTAACGTTGTCGCGCCCCATCCAGTGCGAGACCTGCCCCAACACTCCCTCATGCCCGTATTTGCCTGCCGCGTCCAGCGTGCTCGCCACATTGATTCCCAGGCCGAGTTTCTTCGCTTCCGGCTTCCATACCCTTGCGATGCCTGTGGCGGGGTCGAATCGCAGCGTCATGGGTGTGGAGGACCGCTTCTCCGCCCATGCGTTCAGCGCCGCTTTCGCCTCTTCCAGCGATTTACCGCCTATATCCAGGCCGGCGACATAAACGCCCGCCGCGATCTGATCTGCGGGCACCCGCCCAAGCGAGGAGACTACTCCAGCGCCGGTGAGCATGACGACGACCGGCGCCATGACGAACAGTGTGGTCGTCGGAAAACGTTTGCGTTTGCCCGGTAGGGATGGTGTTACTTGCACGGAAATACTTGCCTCTTCTGGTTGGGCCGGACGGCGGGAACGGAGTGTCGGATCAGTTCGCTGACGCGATATCAAAAAAAGAACATGGCGACCCGGTTCGTCGCCAAACCGGGGAAAGAGCATTCAGGAAGGAGACCGTCCTTTACCTAGTGCTCGGATGGAGGGCAGGAGAAGCTTTCGTCGTGGTAATCCTCTTCGAACTCGCCGGCCTGTCTGCGCACATAGCGGCAGAAACGTTCCCCGCTATCGGTGGAATGGTGCAGACCTTCATGCTCTTCTAGACGTTCGATCAATTGTTCCAGTTTTTCGTTGTGCTGTTCGAGAAGCTCAAGTCTCTGGCGCAGTTCCCGGATCGTGGAGTCTTGCGGATCCACGCGGTTCACGATATTATCCATGACCTGTGATGCGGGTGAAGCGTCGTCATGGACCCGCTGACCGTTTCGGCGAATAATGCGGCCGGGAATACCCACCACGACACAGTCCGCCGGACTATCTTTATTGACCACCGCGTTCGCGCCGACCTGGCAATGATCCCCTATGGTGATCGGGCCAAGGATCTTCGCTCCCATACCGATCAGGACGCCGTTCCCGATGGTCGGATGCCTCTTGATGCGCTCGAGCGCGGTGCCGCCAAGGGTCACCTGATGATACATAAGCACGTCATCGCCGACGATTGCGGTCTCGCCGATCACGATGCCCATGCCATGGTCGATAAACAGCCGTCTGCCGATCGTGGCGCCGGGATGGATCTCGATCCCCGTGAGGAGGCGCGCGGTCTGCGAAATGCCCCGGGCAACAAACTTAAGCCCATGCAGCCATAGCCAGTGCGCAAATCGATGCGCCCACACGGCATGTAAGCCAGGGTATGTCAGAGCTTCCAGAGAACTCCGCGCCGCGGGGTCCTTGGCCAAAATAGTATTTATATCTTCGTGAAGCAATGCCAGCACAGCGGACCACTTCCTTATCGGGACGGTACACTTAGCTTTACCCCGTCAAGGCCGCCGAAGTTCCAACCGGCAAGCAATCACTGCGGGTTCGTCACTCAAAATTGTAGCATACATTCGTCCAAACCGCAACGCTTGCTTGAGATCCTGGTAACCTCGCAGACGCCGTAAAAGGAGGGACACAGCTAAGCGGTTGAAACCGCGCCTGTAAAAGCACTAAGTACGCCTACGCGCACTCCATGTGTTTCCTGTCTATGGCTGACAACATGTGCCACCCATCTGGAGAACAGAACGACGAAAACCGTAAGTGTCCGGCGGAATGTGCCACCAAACGCTAGTCCACGCAGGTGGACTTCGTGCACTTACAGGCGCGGATTTATCCGCTGACCGGGTGGACTTCCTGCCACTTACAGGCGCGGATTTATCCGCTGACCGGGTGGACTTCCTGCACTTATAGGCGCGAATTCATTCGCTGGTCCTAACCTCGCAGACGCCGTAAAAGGAGGGAAGCGCGGAGTCGCTCGCGAATTTTGGGACGGAGGATCCGTCATGCCCACTGTGCACCCGTTTCATGTCATTCCATCGCTTCCGGGCTCCCTGCAAGGGCTGCGCGCCCTGGCATTCAATTTACGATGGGCATGGGACCATGAAACCATTGAGTTCTTTCGACGGCTCGACCGCGATCTCTGGGAACAGAGTGGCCATAACCCCGTCCGAATGCTGGGCACCATCGATCAGGAGCGCCTCCGCGAGGCCGCTCAAGACGAGGCTTTTCTCGCGCAGATGGACCGCGTCAACCGCGCCACGGAAAACTATCTTCGCGCTGCGAATACCTGGTTCCGTCGGGCGCATGCGGACGCGCACAACGTCCAGGTCGCCTATTTTTCCATGGAGTTCGGGATTACCGAATGCCTGCCGATCTATTCTGGCGGGCTGGGCGTGCTCGCGGGCGACCACCTGAAATCTTCCAGCGACCTGGGAATCCCTCTGGTCGGCGTGGGACTCTTGTATCAACAAGGATACTTTCACCAGTACCTCACGTCTGACGGATGGCAGCAGGAGCGTTATCCCGAGAACGACTTCTACAATATGCCGGTTCAGCCGGAACTGGATGTCGCCGGACATCCGATCTACGTGAGCGTCGACTTCCCGGGCCGGGTCGTTTATGCGCAGATATGGAAGGTTCAGGTCGGCCGCGTGCCGCTCTACCTGCTCGACACGAACATCGAGCAAAACAACCCCGCCGATCAAAACATCACCGACCAGCTCTATGGGGGCGACAAGGAGATGCGCCTGAAACAGGAGATGATCCTTGGAATCGCGGGCATGCGCGCTCTGGCGAAGCTGGAGATTCGTCCCACGGTCTGCCACATGAACGAAGGCCACGCCGCGTTTGCCGCGCTGGAGCGCACGCGGGTCCTGATGGAGGAGAAAAACGTCGATTATAAGCAGGCCCGTGAAGTGACCGCTGCGGGAAACCTGTTTACCACGCACACGCCCGTTCCAGCCGGCTTCGACTTCTTTCCGCCGGATCTCCTGCATCGCTATTTCGGCGCGTATGTCGAGTCGCTTGGGATCCCGTTCGACGAGTTCATTGCCCTTGGGCGGGTGCATGGAGACGACCACGACGAGCAGTTCAATATGGCGGTGCTCGCCCTGCGCCATTCGCACAACTGCAACGGCGTGAGCAAACTGCACGGCAAAGTCACGCGCCGTATGGCTCAGGTCGGATTTCCCGGATTTCCCGAAGATGAGATCCCGATCACCCACGTGACCAATGGCATCCATACGCGCTCCTTTATCTCGCAGGAAATGTCCGACCTGCTGGACCGGTATATCGGCGGAAGATGGCAGTGGGACATCAGCGATTCGAACGCCTGGGCGCGTGTGGAAGAGATCCCGGATGAAGAGCTCTGGCGGGTGCGCGAGCGCCGCCGGGAACGCATGGTGGTCTTTGCGCGGACCCGTCTGAAAGCGCAGTACGAGCAGCGTGGGATGAGCGAGTTCGAGGTGCGCCAGACGCGCGAAGTGCTGAATCCGGACGCGCTCACCATTGGGTTTGCCCGCCGCTTCGCCACCTATAAGCGCGCCACCCTTTTGCTCTCCGATCAAGAACGTTTGATCCGGCTCCTCACCGACTCGGGCCGGCCGGTCCAGATCCTTATGGCGGGCAAAGCGCATCCCAGAGACGATGGCGGCAAGGATCTTATTCGCCAGATCATCCACTTCGCCCGGAATGAGGAGGTGCGGCACCGGATCGTTTTTCTGGAAGATTATGATCTTTCGCTGGCCCGTCATCTGGTCCAGGGCGTCGATATCTGGCTCAATACCCCACGCCGCCCCATGGAGGCGAGCGGCACCTCCGGGATGAAGGTGCTCGCGAACGGCGGCCTCAATATTTCGATACCCGATGGATGGTGGGCGGAAGGATACGATCCACGCGTCGGATGGTCGATCGGCAGAGGCGAAGAGTATCCCGACCCGGATTATCAGGACCGCGCCGAGGCGAACGCCCTCTACGATATCCTCGAGAAGGAGGTCGTGCCCCTCTTCTACGATCGCAGCACGGATGGCCTCCCCCGCGCCTGGATCGCCCGGATCAAGAATTCGATGCGACTCCTGTGCCCGGTATTCAACACGCACCGCATGGTCTCCGAATACACCGAGCGCTTCTATCTGCCCGCCACGGACCGGCATGAGGCCCTGTTGGCCGAGGATCTCAAGCGCGCCAAGGACCTCGTGGTCTGGAAGCAGCGCGTGCGCGATCAATGGGCCAACGTGCGCATCGAGTCGGTGCGGACCACGGCGACGGAAGATACGGACATCCTGTGCGTCGGCACGGCCATGCAGGTGTCGGTCACGCTCCAGCTTGGCGCACTGGGCCCGGAGGACGTTCTGGTGCAGGCATACCATGGTCCGCTGGATGTTAATCATCAGGTGACGCGCGGCAAACCGATCCCGCTGCAGTGGCACTCTCGGGAGGGGGACATCCACCACTACGAAGGCGCGATCACCTGCGCGATCAGCGGACTGCAAGGATTTTCCGTGCGCGTGCTTCCCACGAATCCGGACGCGGCGCTTCCGCTGGAAATGCCACTGATCACCTGGGAGTAGACACACTCTTTAAGAAGGAGATATCCGACATTGATTCCCACGATTACTTCGGAGCAGCGTCGGCAATTCGACGACGCGGGCTTCTTCGTGCTCGAGAACGTATTCACGCAGTCTGAGATGGATGCGGTGGCCCATCATATCGAGGCGTATCAGGCCCGTCATGAGGCAGCATTGCGCGAGAAGGGAGGCACGGAGGGCATCTCGCGCGCAAGCGAGATCACCTTCACTGCGTTCCTTGCGGAACAGGACGACGCGATTCGAAAGTTTACCGAGCGGCAGGAGTTCGTCGCGATCACCACGCAGCTTCTGGGCCCGGACATCGACCTCTACTGGAACCAATCGGTCTTTAAGATGCCGGAAGGAAATAAGCCGTTCCCCTGGCACCAGGATGACGGCTACACTCCCGTGGAACCTTCGCCTTATCTGACGCTCTGGCTGGCTTTAAACGACGCTACGGAGGAGAACGGCTGCATCTCCGTGATTCCCGGCTCACAGAAGCGCGGCCTCGTGGAGCATCGCCCGTCTCCGATCGGCCTGGAGTGCCACGCCCTCGACGACCCCGATCAGGGGATTCGCGTGCCCGTGAAAGGCGGATCGATGGCGGTCTTCTCGTCGCTGATGTTCCATAAGAGCGGCCCCAACCGCTCGTCCGGCCCTCGCAAAGCTTATGTGATCCAATACTCGAAGGCCGGGCTCCGCAACGCCAAAACCGGCGAAGTGCTCCCGAACAAGATTCCCATCGCGCGAAATGGTCTCGCGGCGCATACCTTGTAGCCGTTACGAGCGGCATTTAAGAATCTTGTCCTGGCCTCGCCTGCCTATTTTCAATAGACTTACCGCTTTTGTGTATGGCGGCGTAGTTTTACTTTATCGGCGTCGAAGAAATTAACGCATTTAGCGGGATTGCGTCCTATATCGACGAAAGGTACAATCAATTATGAGAGCGCTCAAGACAAATACACGTGCTAATTCCACTCGCGGCAGCCAGAGCGTTGTAGTATCCCGGGCAGGAGCAGCGTTGCGCGTCGAGCGCATCGAGCTTTCTGAAGCTGACCGTAGAAGCCTGACTACTCGTGCTCGCAGCATTGGAGTATTCAGAACGCCTGCTAAGACAAAAGAGGAAAAGGGTTAAGAGCAAAAATTTCCAGAGCCGTGCATGAAAGGTTCTAAATAATTGACAGTCTGAGAGTGCTGCTGACGGGGTACAAAAAGAGAACCGCAAGCGTATAGTATTGTACAGAAGCTATGGCTCCCGGCAGCGAGCCTCCAATGAAAGCCATTTGACCTGCCTGCCGCGAAAGAATGCTATCAGGTACAGCGTCAGCAACCCAAGAAATTCTGAGCTTTACCCCCTGGATAGCATATGCTCGTATCGTTCCTGTTCTGGAATTTAATGAAACGTCCGCTGCAGGACCGAGTCGCCAGTATTGTCGCTACTCACGGCATCGATATCGTGATGCTTGCGGAATGCACGATCAAAGCCGATGATATGATACGGGCGCTTAAGCGAAATACGGGGCAGGATTGTCACCTATCCGTTTTGGCCGGCGTAGAAGAGAAAATTCATATCTATACACGTTTCGGCGCATCCACGCTGATTCATCAGTTCAACGATTCTACAGGCAGTCTGGCAATACGGCGTCTTAGCCTCCAGGGATGTGCAGAAACCTTGCTGGCAGTAGTGCATTTCCCAAGCCGCGTGAATTATGACAGC
>JBBRKX010000214.1:0-7403 GCA_038231675.1 Chthonomonadales bacterium
GACGCTATCGAAGCCCTCTTACATGTAGGTGTAGAACGAGGCCGTTTTGCACCTATTGAGGCCGGGGTATATTATCATGTGGATACTCTGGCGGAATTAAAGGTTCTGCTTACCAATTATCTTTCTGAACACCCGAGCATCACGGTAGCTGTCTTCCGTGATTTGACTCAATCTAATCGTAAATTCGCGCTACTACTCCTCGAATACCTGGACCAAATACGGTTCACCCGCCGGGAGGGAGACGAGCGAACGCTCGTCCCATCTTAACGTCAATCCCATTTAGACTCAAACAGACATAATCTCTATCTCTAATGGACCAATTTAAAACGTCCGATAATGTAAGTTAGTATCAAAACAAATGCATTTGTTTTGTGGGTCCTTAAGGACCCACAAAACAATTCCGGCGCCGCCGCGTGGCTTAATCTAATGCAGATTGCTCTTCTCTTCAAACACCAACGCCGCTACCTTCGCGACGGCATCTTCAATTGCAACCGTATCCCGATCCTTGACGCCTCTAAGTCCTATCTCGACTTTGCCTTCCAAAAGGGCTTTACCAAGAACGACCTGGATCGGAATGCCGATAAGTTCCATATCCTTGAACTTTACTCCCGCACGCTCTTCACGATCGTCAAGCAGCACATCCACCCCCTTCATTTTAAGCGCGCTGTAAATCTCTTTTCCCTTGATTACTTGTTGCTCATCCTTTACGTTGGTCAGGATTACAGCCACCTCGAAGGGAGCGATACTAATGGGCCAGGAAATTCCGCTCTCATCGTGATGGGCTTCGATTGCAGCCGCCATCGTACGGCTTACGCCCAGACCATAGCATCCCATCAAAATCGGATGTTTAGCCCCGATTTCATTTTGGAAGACGGCATTCATCGCTGTACTATACTTTGTACCGAGTTGAAATATATGCCCGACCTCGATGCCACGTGCCTCCACCAAATGACCGTCCTCGCAGCGCGGACAGGCGTCTCCAGCCACCGCAGTTCGAATATCTCCGGTCCCGGCGAGTTCAAAGCCATCCCCCAATCTTACATGGATACGATGAGCATCCACTTCGTTTGCCCCGACGATATATCCTTCCCCACCCATTATCTCCAGATCCGCATAGATCCGAATTGCCTCTCGCAACCCAATGGGACCGGCAAATCCGACAGGCGCTCCCGTAATACGCGTCACTATCGAAGCGTCGGCCAACTCCGCACTCTTTGCCCCGATGACCCGCATAAACTTGGGCAGGTTCAATTCACGATCGCCACGTATGAGGGCAGCGACCGAATTTCCGTCCGCATTTACAATAATGGTCTTGATCAGCCGTTGGGGTGTGACGTCAAGGAAGGCGCATACTTGTTCCACCGTATGTGCGTCAGGCGTGGAGACCACCTGCGAGGCTGCCATCTGCGCCTCAACGACCTTGGCCGAGCCCGCTCTCACTTCCGCTCGCTCCGCATTCGCAGCGTACGTACAGGTATCGCATCGAAGGACGGTGTCTTCGCCGCTCTCCGCGAGGACCATGAACTCGTGATTCTCACTGCCGCCGATCGCACCGGGATCTGCTTCGACCGCCAGATAGCCAAGGCCACATCGTTTGAAGATCCGTTCGTAAGCGCTGTAATTTTTCGTATAGATCGCTTTAAGGTTCACTTCGTTCGTGTCGAAGGAATAGCCATCAAACATGGTAAACTCGCGGCCGCGAATCAACCCACCACGAGGTCGCGGCTCATCGCGCTCTTTTGTCTGAATCTGGTACAGGTACAAAGGCATCTGTTTCCAGGAACTGACCGTTCCCCGCACAATATCCGTGACGACTTCCTCATGCGTAAATCCCAGAAAGAACTCCCGCTGATTCTTATCTTTCAGCGCAAACAGAACAGGCGCCGAGGATCGACCGCTCTCGTCCAGCAGTTCTTTCGGAACGAGGACCGGCATGTGGATCTCCTGCCCGTCGATCGCATTGATCTCCTCGCGGACGATCCACGCGATCTTCTGGTGGACCCGCCAGCCGAGTGGCAAATAAGAATACACTCCCGCCGCCACGCTTTTGACAAAGCCGCCACGTAATAGGAGTTGGTGACTGATCAACTCCGCCTCTTTGGGCACCTCTCGTAATGTCGGAAAAAACAAATGGGAAGCTTTCATGCAGGTCCCGAACTCCTATCAGTTAATTTTGCCTCGCGCCGCGATCGGCCAGATGGCTTCAATTTGTTCGCCACGATGGACGACGATCTTATCGTGCATATTGACGCAGGTGCACGCATGGTTCGGCACGATACGCACCTTCCGCCCCACGCGGAGATTTGTGGCCGATCCCGCAAGCAAATGGCCGTGTTCTTCACTGGCCCCAACAAACTGAAGTTCAGGATGCCCGAGAACCAAGCCGAACGTCCGGTCTTTCGGGAAAATATCGCCGGCCATCGATTTGGTCCCCGCATCGATGATGATTTTACCGTCCGATCGGACACTCGTTACGGTCGCCATCACGGTCAGCGCACACCGTTCCAGGGGGACCCCAAGTTGGATCTGCATCCTATCATTGAAAAGGTATACCCCAGGCCGCATTTCAGTGATGCGTTCCTCTGCTGCCAGCAAGGCTGCTCCCGGCGTCGATCCTACACTGATGACCTCGGGCGGAGTCCCCTGTTCCGTCATCAAATCCGCCAGCGCTCTCATATGCGTCGCAATTGCGTGTGACTGCTCCGCACGCTCCTCGGCGCTCAGCAACCGATACAATTGCCCCTCGTGTGTGTAGATGCCCCTTAGTTCAAGCCCTTTACAAAAGGTGACGGCGCGGGCAATGCGCAGCAGTTCCTCTGCGGAGCGGGTTCCAGCACGCGCATTGCCGGTGTCGACCTCTATGAGGACCGGAATACGGAGCCCAGCTGCTCGCGCGGCATCGTCTATAGGCTCCGCGACATCCAGGCTGTCCACTGCGATGCTGATGATCGCAATGGTGGCCAGTCGAATCAATCGGGCGATCTTTTGTGGGCCTACGATCTGATTCGCGATGAAGATATCCTGAATCCCTGCAGCCGCCATCACCTCGGCCTCACCCAGCTTCGCCACCGTGATTCCGGTTGATCCCGCTTCGATCTGTATGCGCGCGATTTCAGGTGTCTTGTGCGTTTTGGCATGCGGTCGGAGCGCCTTGCCCCCCTCCCGTGCCAGTAACGCCATCTCCTGCACGTTCTGTTCTACACGATCAAGATCGGCAAGCAATGCGGGTGTGTCAAGGTCATAAATATTCGTCATGTTCATTCCAGAAGACAGGCGGCATAGGAAGAAAGTTGCAGTAGGCCTTAAGCGCGGACGCAGTACAAGTTAGCTTAGCACCCGCCTATTTCCTTCAGAGAATGCGACAACACTCTCAGGATGTCGCACGTATGAAAAAATAGGAGCCCATGGGAGGATGTTGGAGGAATGATATGGTGACGAAACCCTTGTTGTTGCAGCTTGCCGGCAGCAAACGCCTGGAAAAGTGGATTCGAGCGAATCATATGTCCAGTGCAATGGCGCGCCGCTTTGTGGCGGGAGAGCGGATAGAAGAGGCGCTTCCAGTCGTTCGTGCCCTGAACAGCCAGAACTTGACCGTCTCCTTGGACTTTCTGGGTGAAAGCGTGGTCAGCGCACAAGACTCCGCTGCCGTGGTCGATACTTATCTGAGGCTCTTTCAAATCATTCGGGACGAACATTTAAAGGCAAACGTTTCCTTAAAACTGACCGCGCTTGGCCTCGATATCAACGAAGAGGAATGCTATCAGTCCATGTGCCGCCTGTTGCAAGCGGCGGGAACGGATCAATTCGTGCGTATTGATATGGAGGATTCACGGCATACTCAGAGCACACTGGATCTGTTCTATCGACTCTGGGACGGCATGGAACCGCACAAGAACGTCGGCGTAGTCATCCAGTCTTATCTTCGGCGCAGTGAAGCAGACGTGGAGAGGCTCATCAAGAATGGTGTGCGCGTACGGCTATGCAAGGGCGCATATCGCGAACGCGCTGATGTAGCCTTTCCGGACAAAAGCGATGTAGACGCCAATTATGTCCGAATGATGAAGCGCCTGCTGAAACGGGGTAACTATCCGGGAATCGCGACGCATGACCCCGTGATGATCCGAGCAACCCTTCAATTTGCGCGGGAAAACGACATTCCGCAGGATGCCTTCGAGTTTCAAATGCTTTACGGCATTCGACGAGACCTCCAGAGCCAATTGGTGCGGGATGGGTATCGCATGCGCGTTTACGTTCCGTTCGGCACGCAATGGTATCCCTATTTAATGCGACGTATTGCCGAGCGGCCGGCCAACCTATGGTTTGTGCTCAAGAACCTATTGTATGGATAGATCTGCATCACAGCCACCGATATAGAACTGCCCCGGCAGGCCCAAGCGGAACATCCACTACAGTCTCACCATCTGAGCTTTTAGTTTCCTCTGCTGGATGCCATCGATTCGTGTCAATATCAAGAACTTGAAGAATGTGTTTTCCCAGATACAAGGACAGTTTCTGAGTCGAATATGCCTTATAGTCACGGTTTGTCACGAATACATATACAAACCCTTTGACGCCGCGAAATTGACTTAT
Organism: Chthonomonadales bacterium; assembly: GCA_038231675.1. Taxonomy (GTDB): domain Bacteria; phylum Armatimonadota; class Chthonomonadetes; order Chthonomonadales; family Chthonomonadaceae; genus JBBRKX01. The sequence continues at coordinate 4,591 of JBBRKX010000214.1, forward strand.
CGTGAGATTACCCTTACCCATTACCTTGATGCCGGTGCCTTCCGGCTGATTACGTCCGTCTGGCGGTATCTCGCCAGTTTGAAAAGTCTGCAGCACGCGAGCATCGTACAGCCATGTCTCAAGATTCTTAACCTCACCATTCACCTTCTTAACGGATGCGAATAGTGGACCTGGTTTGCCTTCTCGATCGACGATTCCAATGCTGCCGGCAGGATCGGTGAGGGTCCAGTATGTATAATAAAGGAGGCCCTTTGCTCCATAAGCCACCGTCTGCATTGCTTCGTAGCGCAATGAGTTTTCATCTATCGTACGATATCCGTCATGTTTCAGCGTTTGAACGATCTGCCAGAACGGAAGGGGTGGATTAGTCGCTTCCGCAACCTGTTGCATCGTCGTCAAATTTTTGTAAAAGCCTCGCCGCTCTGTTCCATTCGCAAGTAAGGAATAGAAGTCCCAACTGAGGAGATCCGGTTTTACCGTTCTTACAAACTGATCGACATACTGTTCGTAGGTTTCGACGCCCAGTTGGCTTGTTTGCGCATTGAGGTCCGTGGAGGCATAATTCGGCAGAAGGTTAATATAAGACGGATGATCAGGATCGTTTGCCCGAAAAAGCTCCAACACTCCGGATAAATCCCGAAATTCCCTCGCACTTGGCTCATCGGTGAGGAAATAGCCGAGCAATGCTGGGGAGTGCCTGTAAGAGGCGACAATCGCTTTGATATTTCGTTCCGCATCCGGCGTCGACGCGGATTGAGGCATGCGTGGGTCCGCAATGATTGCCGTCAGCCCCACCTGCTTTGCAAACTCCAGGATACTCAGGTTGCGCGCCACAGACGAAATTCCCTCACACGGTGGCATAACAACATTGAAGCCTGCATCTGCAATCTGTTGGAATTGCTGACGCGTAATATACGGCTCTGGAGGGCCGCACCAGAAGGATATGGGAAATGTCTTTGGTGGCCATACTGTTGCGGGCGCGGCATTCACGCGATCGATATGGAATGCCCCCAGACTCAGGGTCAGAACAAAAAATATCCTTGTAATTTTCAACATATTGACAAATCGTCCCCTGCTCTTGTGACCATTTTTGGTATATGATCGACCGCGTCATTCTTGTGCGGCTTGACTTATAGTACCGCATCGCTTATAATACAAAGCGTTTGGCGCATCCGGGGTGTAGCTCAGTTGGCAGAGTGCATGGTTTGGGACCATGATGTCGCAGGTTCGAGTCCTGTCACCCCGATATTAGTCTACATACAGATATTAGTCTACATGCAATGGTTTATACAGCGGGTGATTTACCTCCCACCCGCCAAGTAGACTCCGTCCACATCGATTCTACTTCTCCATCATTTATAAGTATCAGCTCAGATTGCCGTTGCGTAGTCCACCCACCTACAGGACGCCAGATTTCTTTCTGATCCTTAATGAGTGCCCCGACAAAGGCGAACCTCCTGCAATAGATTTGAGCTATCAGGCTTGATCTACGTGGCAGGAGGTTATGTTATGATAGAGTACGTGTCTAGTTCTGGCATGGAGCAGGATATTGCGTGATATCCGCCCAATTCGGACCGTTCCAATTGACAAAACACGCTCCAGGCGTATTTGTCCCTGTCACTACAGCGCCATTATCGAACATCCACATACATACGGGAGTATAGGTGCTCACCGGTTTCATTGCCTTCGCATGTCCATCCGCAAACGCGTAATTCGACATTGCGCCCCCATGACAGAATAGGTTCCCCTGGAAGCACCATGCGCAAAGATCAGTGTTGTTGTTCGTGTTCTCGCCAATCATTAGTGTACTTGCTGGATACTGTACTGAGGCCAGAGACGATGTAGTCCCATTGGCGTAAGAGAACCCGTTCGGCCAGCCCCCGCCCGCAGTTGTCCAGCCATAACTATGTGGAACCAGGGGATTGTCAACGCCATTCCCATCGCCGCCAAAGTAGTTATCGTGAACGGGATTGGAGGGGCATGCAAGCATCTGAACGCTCTTCGTATAAGGGTAGATTTCCTGGCGCCAGTCAATCTGTGCGCCGGTGCCGGTATCCTCACGAACAATGGGATAGGTCTCATCATAATCCTGTGCGTATTGCTGCACAGCCAGGCCGATTTGCTTGAGGTTGCTCAAGCAACTAGTCTGTCTTGCTTTTTCTCGCGCTTTGGCAAATACAGGGAACAGGATCGCAGCCAAAATAGCGATGATGGCAATGACCACAAGTAGCTCAATCAGCGTGAATGCAGTACGTTTCATGTCGGACCCTTTCTTTCTCGATCGTCTAATGACTTAGACGTATTAAGTATCCGGTGGCAACGGCTCTATGAACGAAAGGTTTCAACTACCCTGCGAACATCATCGACCGGGATGCGGTAAAATATTCATTGAGCATTTGAAATCATGAACGCTCGAATGTTTAAAGGCCTGCATGGCCCCATTGGCGGGGATTTCAAAGTGGAAAGACACGTTATGATGCGTCGAATGATCCCATTGATTTTGTCGGTCCTAGTTGCAAACGTGCTTGGACACCCGGCGGCTGCACAGGGTAAGGCGACCGATGACCACACGACATGGCTTCAAAAACTCCAAGATCCGGAACACTATGCAAAGAGCGACCTGGAATACATTACATCAAATCCTGATATCAGTTATGAAATCGCTCGGGCCAACTGGAAAGCTATACAACCCCCCGAAGCACGATCGGCACTCCTGAGCCTCTTCGATAACGCGGACAATCCTCATATCCTATCCCTTCTTGATATGGGAGCCCGCGATCCGGAAGGAATTGTAAAGGACCGGGCGTTCAACC
>JBBRKX010000215.1:0-7401 GCA_038231675.1 Chthonomonadales bacterium
CAGACCGCGTTGTCGTCCACATCGCCCATCGGCTTGTTCAAGTGTTCGACCATCGACGCGACCTCGACGATCTCCTCTCCCAGCAGCCATCGGATCAGGTCGGCCTTATGCACGCCAAGATCGCCCATCGACCCGACAAACGCCTGCTTCTTGTCGAAGAACCATCCGGTCGCCCCCTCGATACTCCATGTTTCCGGGCCGGGATGCGAAAAGGAAGTGCGAAAGGTCACCACTTTACCAATAACGCCGGAGGTGAGAAGGGCCTTGGCCTTGACGTGCAGAGGAGCCAGTCTCTGGTTATGCCCGATCATCAGGAACTTACCCGCTTTTTCCGCGGCGGCGATCATGCTCTTTGCCTCGTCCGCAGAGGTTGCCATGGGCTTTTCGCACAGCGTATGTTTGCCGGCCTTGAGCGCTGCGATCGTGATGGGAGCATGAAACGCGTTCGGGGTGCAGACGCTGACGGCGTCGACGCCTTTCAACTCCAACACGTCCTCATATTTCGAAAACGCTTTGGCGCCGTACTTCTTCGCGAGCTTTTCGGCGCGCTCCGGCACGCGATCGACGAAAGCCAGGATTTCCACATCCGGATTGGCGGCGTACTCCGGCGCATGTCGGTGAGTCGCGATGCTGCCGCTGCCGATTATGGCGACGCCCAGTTTCTTCTTAGCCATCAGGTTTGATCCTTTGCAACGATTGTTTACGAGTTGCGGGGGCGCCACGGTAGATTGCATCGCAACGCATCCTCGACGGCTTCATTTCCGCACTACGTGAGCCAGTTCCTCCGAAGGTGCGTGACGAAAGTATGCTATAATCCCGTATAATACGTGGAGACAGGCATTCCGCATGTCGACCAGGTTTTATATGATGTTGGAAGAGGATCGTTATCGTGCGCAGTCGCTCCGTGCATAATCGAAGGCCTTCTCAGGCCTATGCGGTTCTTGTCGCGTTCTTGTACGTGTTTCTCTGCACGTTTGGGACGCTGACGCATTCACACGGGGATTCAGACGCTTCGGTTTCCGCCCTCCAGATATCCGCTTCCGGCGGCAGCCAGACATCTGCTCAGATCGGCGGCCACGGATCGCGCCTCGTTGCCGCATCGGTTCCCACCCATTGCGCTTTTTGCGACTGGGAAGCCAGCAGCGTTTCGGTGGCGCTGCTTCCCGTCTCTCTCACCGGTCCTATAACGGTCGGTTATCTTCCTGTTCCCGAACGGACCCCATTTCCGATCACGTTTGCTTCGCGTGCCTCCTCACGCGGTCCCCCCGCCGTTTGATCTAAAAACGCTCGTTTCTTCCGATCGCTCCCTGCGTCACATGCTCGCCCGCAAGCAAGGTCGTCCTGCGTCGCTCTCATCCGCGCGAGGTCACCTCTCGTCCAGGGCTCCCGCGTATGCGTTATGCTGGAATCGATCGCCCCATGATTGCACCGTTCCCGCCGGCCCGGTGTGGTAGGGCGGGCATGATTCGCAGGCCTATTCCAGCCGGTCATAACGGCTGGCCGCAGGTGCTAAGCGCGGTTGGAAGAAGACGTATCGAAGCGTTGCAAGCTCCCATCTCTTTTAGAAACTCTCTGTTCGACCAGGAAAGCAACCGATGTCTGCCATTCTAACCTTTATTAAAAACGGCGGGTTCATGATGTACCCGCTGATCGCCTCTTCAATCGCTCTGGTGGCGATCGTCATCGAGCGCGCCATCTCGCTCCGCAGAGCCGCCGTCGATGGCGATGCCCTGATGGAGATGGTGAAGGCCACCTACAAAGACGGCTCCGACGCCAATGTGGCGCAGGCCAAATCCGCGTGCGAGGGTTTTGGCGGCCCCGTCGGCCGTATGTTCGCACGCGGCCTCAAAAACGCGCGACGCCCGGCGGACGCCATCGAAATGGCGATGGAGCAGGAGGCCGCCAATGAAACGCCGGCCCTGGAAGCCAATCTGCCGATCCTGCGAACCATCGTGAATATTGCACCGCTGCTGGGCCTGCTCGGCACCATCGCGGGAATGATCCAGTCGTTTCGCGCCGCCTCTCAGCATGGCCTCTCCAACCCCACCGAGGTGCTGGGCGGAATCTCCGAGGCGCTGATCTCGACCGCCACGGGCATTACCCTCGCGGTCATCGGCTTCATATTTTACAACTACTACACGAACCTATCGCGTAAGATCGTCGATGATATGGAGTATTACGGGGCCGAGCTCGTCAACTTCCTGACCGGGCGCGTGGACTAGGAGCAGACACGATGGCAATGCGAAAACGTGTTCGAATAGCCCGCCGCAAACCGGTCGAGGAGGCGGAGATCGTCGTCATTCCCATGATCGACGTCATGATGTTCCTGCTCTTCTTTTTTATCGTCTCCTCCCTCGCGATGATCGTTCAGGCAGGCCTGCCCGTCAACCTGCCCAAAGCATCGACGCGGGAAAACCACCCGGCCCAGAACATCACCGTGACGATCCAGCCGCCGAGCACCGTGTACTTAAACCGAACGCTGACCACGATCGACGCGCTCGAAAGCGGGTTGAAAGCACTGCATGTGACCGCGGACAACCTGGTCATCATCAATGCGGACCAGCATGTCGAAGAGGGAGTCGTGGTGGCCGCGATGGACGAAGCGCGCTTAGCGGGCGTCACGCGCTTTGCGATCGCGACGGATCGCAAATAACCGGACGAAACAACCCTTTCAGGAAATAAGATCGCCCTTACCGCTCCGAAGCCCAACGAAACAGGAGCAGGGAGAACCGATACCATGCGACGCAGAAGACAAAAAAATCCGCTTTTAATGCGCATACTCGTCCTTTCCATTGTGGTCAACGTCATCGTGCTGGCGGCGTTCGCGCGGTTCGGCGCGTTCAGAAAAAGCAACAAGCACCTGATCGCGCTCACGATGGTGACAATTCCCCAGCCGCCCCAGCATGAGCGGCCGCACCCCGTGGAACAGCATAAGCATAATGCGGACCATAAGGCGCAGCCCAGTCGGGCACATCGTGTGAGCCCAAATCAATCGCATTCCGCTCCTAAAACGCAGGTCGCGAGCAATCTCCCGCAACCGCATGTGGTGGCGGTCGGAGGAGGCACGGGCGACGGCGCGGGAGCCGTGGATCAAGGAACCGGCAAAGCGGGTATCGTGACGCCGCCCAGGACGAACACCAATCCGCCGGTCGCGAACAACGACAATCAGGGCGTCAAGCCGCAGACCGACGTGGTCAAGCCGGCGCCCGAACCACCCAAAGTCGTGGTGGTCCCCCGCCCGGACCCGCCTAAGATCGTCGAAAAGCCCGTGCGGGTCGTCGTTCCGCCCGCGCCCAAAGACCCGGTCTTTACCGCCGCGCAGCCTCTGGGCGGCGTGGACAGCCAGCCAAAGCCTTCGATCCCGGACGACCTTCGCAAGGACGCGCTGGATAAGACCTGCACGGCGGAGTTCGTCGTCGGGCCGGACGGCGCGCCGACGGACGTCCAGATCGTGGACAAAACCGGCGTGGACGAACTTGATCGGATCGCTCAGCAGACGGCGAAGCAATGGCGCTTTAAACCGGCGACACGCGACGGCCAGCCGGTCGAAGGTCGCGTGCGGCTGCAGATCGAGTTTCAGGTGAATTGATGTTCAAGAAAATGAAATGTTCCCGATCTCCGCTGCGGAAGCACGGCGGAGAGACCGTGGCGGGCCTTTGCCTTGCGATCCTTGCTCTTTCTTCCAGCGCACATGCCAGAGGGCTGGATCAGATCCGTTTCCAGGTCGTCGACCCGCTCACGCGACTCCCGATATCCGACGCGGTGGTGACGGTGGAGGACCCTTCGGGGAAGCATGCTCCCCAGCGACTCACGGCGACGCTTCTCTCCCATGGCCTGACCGAAGTTTTCGACACCTCGCAGTGGAGGACTCCCACTACGCTTTTGTCGGGACGCAGCTTTTATCGCCCGACCATGATCACGATCCCCGCCGGGGCGGTGATCACGCTGCAACAGAATGGCCCGCCCATCACGACCATTAAGATTGTGGTGCGGGCTCAGCTTCTGCAGGCTCCGCGCAACACCACTCCCGCTACAGCGGAGATTACACACGATAAGCTTATCAATCAGATCGGCACTTCGGGAAACTTGACCAAAGCCGCGCAGGGCACTCCCGGCGCAACGAGCGACTCGAACGGCCAATTGCATGTGCGCGGCGAGCATACCGACATCACGTACGTGGTGGACGGCATTCCCCTGCCGGATACACTTTCGGGGCGACAGGGATCCGTGGTGGTTCCCGCTATCATCGATAACCTCGCGATCCTGACCGGCTCCTATGCCCCGGAGTACGGTGGCCAAACCGCGGCGATTTTGGACATCACGACCATCCGATCGGTCAAAAAAGATCGCGCGGATATTACCGTTCAGGGCGGCAGCTATGATACGATGAACGGCGACATCACGGCGGAAGGCCCGATCGGCAAATACGCGGGCTATGTCTTCGACTTCAACGCATCGCGCACGCGCAACGCCGAGGAGCCACAGCAGCCTGATGACCAGACGGCGCACAATACTGGGGCGAGCGTGGGTTACTTTTCCAGGCTGCGCTTCGCGCCCAGCCGTCGCGACGATTTGGCGCTCACCATGAGCGTCAATCCGGACTCGCTCCAAATCTCCAACCGAACCGGACTCTCCAATGCGTTTGCCAGCGTCGGGCAGGGATTCGGCTTCCTCGGGCGTCGCAACGCCAACGGCGTGCGGCCGGATGCGACGGATCAGACCACCGGGCTTCTCGGCGCGCAGCCGGTCCTGCTGCCTTCTCAGCAGAGCGCCGGACAGGACATCACACAGCGCGAAGTCAGTGAGTTCGCGACTCTCGCGTGGACACGTACGTTCGGCAAGCGCGACACCGCCACCTTTTCCACAACCGTTTTGCACTCCGGGCAGGATGTGCGCAACCACAATCCGGGCGTGGATTTTCTCAACTTGCCGGTCGATAACTCCATCGAATACAATCCTACGGCGAGCCGTAACGTGCATCATGTCCAGTTCACGGGCACACTCGATTCGGAACGGGGCAGCCACCGGTATAAAACGGGAGTCGTTTTCGACGATCAGAATGGGGATGAGTCGTACAACATTCAGCCTGCAAGCCAGCTTGCGCTGGACGAGCTAGCCGCGCTTGGTCCGGGCCTGGTTCCTGCCGGCGGCATCCAGAAAGATGCGGCCGGAAAAGCTATCGTCGACATCAACGGCAATCCAGTGTACGTTGCAAGTTCACGCACCAGCCCGACGCTTGCCGTCCATCGGTCGGGCTTTTATCGCGCTCTGTACGTTCAGGACACGTGGAAAGCGTCTTCGCGGTTCACCTTCAATTATGGACTGCGCGGAGACTGGTACCGCCAGACGCAAACGCTCGGACAGCCGATTGTCGACACCATTTACGTGTCGCCGCGTTTGAATTTTGCTTATGAACTCAATCGCGCGACGAGTCTGCGCTGGTCTTACAACCGCCTGTTCAACACCCCTCCGCTTGCGCAGGGCGCGATCGTTGGCCAGCCGATCGAGCCGGAAGTCCTGAACCAGTACGACATCAGCGTGGAGCATCGCGTTACGCGCTATCAAACGGCGAAACTCGCTTACTATGTAAAGGATATTCGCAACCAGGTGGATGTCGGGCTCCTGATCCCCGGGAGCCAGATCGGCCTCTATTCCGGAGTAAACTTCCAGTATGGCGGCATCCACGGCATCGAGTTTTCGTATGATATCACGCCGCCCAAAAACGTGGGATTTGGATCGTATATCAACTATACCTACTCGATCGCCCGGCCAAACGGAGTGGACAACACCGGCGCTCCCGTCCCCGACTTCAACGACCATGACCAGCGCAATACGGTCGGATTCGGCGTCTCCTACAATTGGAAAAGCGGCGCCAACGCGGAGCTGACCCTGGTGCATGGCAGTGGACTGGCCAGCAGCGTGATCTTTCAAGGCGGGAACCGGCAGCCAAGAACGACCATGGACTTCAATTTGAACACCAGCCCACGCTTCCTGCATGGCAAAGGCGCGCTCGGCCTCACGATCCAAAATCTGCTGGACGATCGCACGGTCATCAACTTCCAGTCCGCCTTCAGCGGCACCCGTTTCGACCAAGGCCGCAGGGTGCTGCTTACTCTTTCGGGCAATTTCTAACGGCCTGGGAGAGATGGAATTAGGGGGTGAGGGTCTGGATAGGCGGAGATACGAGGGATGAGTGTAAAGAGGGCTCCGGATAATTATTATCCGGAGCCCTCTTTGTTGTTTCTCAGGTCAATCCAGTCGGGGGATCTAGTGGATGCCCACGACCCTCATGTCAGGAGACAGGCCATGCAGTAGGAAGCCGAACCCGGTGACCGTCGTTCCGTTCAGCAGAACGTAAGAGACGTCGCCGGTGGCCACATTCTGGAAGACCAGATCCGCATTTCCGTCTACATTGAGATCCGGAGCGCCCACCACCACATAGCCGGACTGAACCGTTTCGAACAGCGTTCCAAAGCTGTTCGGGATGGGTGTCACGCCCTTCATGAGCAGGTAAACCACCTTGCCCGTCGTCTTGCTCTGCCATAAGATGTCCGGGTAACCGTCATTGTTCAGGTCAGGAGTCGCCACGATATGATAGTCCGTACTGACGCCATGGAACAGGGGGCCGCTTGCGCCGGGAATCAGGCCATTCATCAAGGTGTAGGTGGAATCCCCCGTCGTCTGGTTCTCGAAAATAATGTCCTGCTTGCCATCGCCGTTAAGATCGGGCGTGCCCGCAACACGATTACCGGGCGGGACCATCGGGAAGACATAGCCATTGAACAAATGGCTGGAGGTAGCGGGGTTGTATAGGGTCGCGGCGCCATCCAGAAGCACGTACGCAACCGCTCCGGTGGTTGGGGACTCCATCAGCAGATCATGGCTGAAGTCGCCATTCAGGTCGGGAGTGCCCACGACATTGAAGTTCGTCACGCCGCCCGGCAGTATGGCCCCGTAACCGAGTTGATGGACTCCGCGGAAGGGAAGGAAGTAAACCGCGCCGGTGGACTGCTGCTGCAGGAGCAGATCGGCGTAGCCGTCTCCATCGAAGTCAAAAGGAATGAACGGGTTCAGAGTCAAAGGCCCGGTCAGCGTGGCGCCGTTCGCAAAGGCGGAGACGGTGAGTTTGGTGACATGGTCCACGACCGTCGTTGGCAACGGGACCGTAACGGACGTCTGCCCGGCCGGGACAGTGATCGTCAGGCTGGGTACTGCAGGACTGTTGGTAGTGATGTTTACGTTCGTTCCGGTATTTACCGAGGTGGCGAGCGTTACCGTCACCGAAGCAGCTCTCCCACCAACGATGGACAGAGGGCTCACGGTCAATCCGGTGATGGCGTTCACAATGACGTTGATGCCCGGACTGGTTCCCGAAAGCCCGGGGTTCATGGTGTCTGCGGC
>JBBRKX010000216.1:0-7398 GCA_038231675.1 Chthonomonadales bacterium
AGGCAGCGTACCTGGATTCTACGACCTGCATCGGGCAGGGTTCCGAAACGCCAACGAAAATGCGCTCCCGAGACGTTCAGGGAGCGCATAAATCCGCCAGGCCAACAAGGGATCAGCCCTGATTCTTGAGCTGCCAGTACATCCGCGACTGCAGACCGTGGATCTTGACCATGCCAAGCGAATCGGCCTGATCGAAGGTCTTGCTGTCGAAGGAAGCGAGGTCTTCGTTGTAGAGCGCGTATTTGCTGCTGCGTCCGATCACTACCGCGCTTCCCTTGGCGAGGCGCAGCGTCACCGTGCCGGTGACCCGCTCCTGGAGCTTATTGATGAACGCCTCGAGGTCTTCCTTGAAGGGATCGAACCACAGTCCTTTATAGGCCAATTCGCCCCATTCACGGTCCACGTTCGCTTTGAACTTCAACTCGCTCTGCGTGCCCACGAGGGCTTCGAGCGCCTTGTGCGCCAGGAGCAGGACGACGGCGGCAGGGCATTCGTAGTTCTCGCGCACCTTAAGGCCGAGCATGCGGTCCTCCATGATATCGACGCGGCCAACGCCATTTTCTCCTGCTATGCCGTTAAGGCGAACCACCAGGTCCAGCGGCGCAAGCTTCTCCCCATCAAGGGAAACGGGCACGCCATTTTCGAAGCCGACTGTCAACAAACGTGGCTCGTTCGGGGCTTCGTTCAGGCCGCGTGTCCATTGGAAGATCTCTTCCGGCGGCGCATAGTTGGGCTCTTCGAGGTGCCCGCCTTCGATGCTGCGGCCCCATACGTTTTCGTCGATGCTCCAGATCTTATCGCGTGTCTGCGGAACCGTCAGACCATGCGCTTCGGCATATTCGATCTCTTCGGTCCGCGTCCATGGCGAGTAGCTGCCATCCGGCTGCTTCCGGCCTTCCCGCATCGGAGCGATGATCTCGGCTTCGGGCATCAGGGTGCGCATGATATACTCGAGACGAAACTGGTCGTTTCCCTTGCCGGTGCAGCCGTGACCGAACGCATTTGCGCCGAGTTGCTGGGCCTTCTCGACCGCTTTTAGACCGATCAGAGGTCTTGCGATGCTCGTGGAAATGGGGTAACCCTGGTAGTCGCCGTTAGCGCGAACGGAAGGCCAGCAGTAGTCGGAAACAAATTCCGCCTTGGCGTCCACCGTATAGTGCTCGGTTCCCAGGCTCTTAGCGCGCTCTTCCGCCTGGCGGATATCTTCCGCAGGCTGGCCCACGTCCACGGTGACGGTGATCACATGATCGAAGCCATACTCTTCGCGCATAAGGGGAATACACACCGAGGTGTCCAGGCCTCCGGAATAGACAAGCACAATCTTTCGCATTCTATCATCCTTCATCGTAATGTGTCGCTCTGCATTCGGCTTGCTCCTGAAAGGGGAGGCATGGCCGGGCGGATCGGTTTCTTTAGAGGCCCAGCATCAGGGAAATCAGGGCCTTTTGCGTATGAAGCCGGTTTTCGGCCTCATCGATGATGGGGGCTTTGAACGCTTCCATCACCTCGGAAGTGATCTCTTCTTCCCGATGGGCAGGCAGGCAGTGCAGCACGATCGCGTCCGATTTTGCTTTTCGAACGAGCATGCCGTTGATCTGGTACGGCGCGAATACCTTTGCGCGTGCTGCCTTTTCCTCTTCCTGCCCCATGCTGGCCCATACGTCCGTGTAGAGCACGTCCGCGTTTTTCACTGCCTGCGCGGGATCGGTGACGATCTCGATTACAGGGATACCGCCGCTGCCGGAGTGCGCGATTTGGATCGCCTCCTCCAGATAAGCAGGATCAGGACCATACCCTTCGGGGCAAGCCGCGCTGATGGACATGCCCATTTTCGCGCACGCAATGAGGAGGGTGTGGAGCACGTTATTTCCATCTCCGATATAGGTCAATTTTAGGTGACCGCCGAGCGAGCCTTTGTATTCACGGATCGTCAGCAAATCCGCGAATGCCTGGAGAGGATGCTCCATGTCGCTCAATGCGTTGATCACGGGAATAGTCGCGTTTTCGGCAAGCTGCTCCACGGTTTCATGCTTAAAAACACGCGCGGATATCACGTCTACCCATCGAGACAGGGCGGCGGCCACGTCCGGCACCGTTTCGCGCGTGCCCAACCCGATGTCTCCGGGCGCGAGGTAGATCGCATGACCTCCCAGCTGCGCCATGCCCGCTTCGAAACTCACGCGCGTACGCAGAGACGGTTTTTCGAACAGCATAGCAAGCGTTCGAGGATAGGGGGGGCGGGCGACGGCGAGTTTATCCCGATGCGTTCGTTTCAGTTCCGCCGCGTAATCCAGTACGGTCGTAATGTCCTCCGCGGAGATGGATTTCAGGCTGACGAGCGATCGGCCTCGCCAGGTCTCGCGTGCGCCCATACGTGAGTCTTTCGTTATCGTTTCCAACGTAATCCCTTCAATACAAATAGGGGCGGGTAGGCGCTATGTTAGGGTTATCCCCTTCCTGCCGCTCTTATTCCAGCAAGTCGTTGCGCTATCGAACGGATTGAATCGCGACGCTAAGCGCGTCGACAACTCGTTCACAGTCGGCCACCGTCACTATCAACGGCGGCACAAAGCGGAGCACATACTCGCCCGTCGCGTTGATAATGATCCGTGCTTCCATGAGATGCTTCTGCACGGATCGGGCGATCGGCTCTGTAAACTCGAGGCCGATCATCAGGCCGCGGCCCCTTACTTCCTTGATCACGCCTGGGAAAACCTGTTGCAGTCCGCGCAGGGCATGCTGGAAAGTTTCGCCAATCTCCGCGGCATGCTCAAGCAGGTTTTCGTTTTCAAGCACATCCAGGGTTGCGAGCGCGGCGGCGCAGGCGAGCGGCTGCCCCGCGAACGTGGACCCATGATCGCCCGGAACGAGCGTGTTCGCGGCCTTCCCACGCGCCAGACACGCGCCCATGGGAAACCCGTCCGCGATGCCTTTGGCCAGAGTGACGATGTCTCCCTGAATGCCCACTCCCTGGCTGGCGAGGAAATGGCCCGTTCTGCCCATACCGCACTGGACTTCGTCCAGGATCAGCAGCACTTCCGCTTCATCGCACAGCATGCGAACTGCGGCGAGAAACTCCGCGCTTGCGACGTTGACGCCGCTTTCGCCCTGGATCGGCTCGATCATCACCGCGCAGGTCTTTTCGGAGATAAGGTTGTCCAGGGCGGCGATGTCGTTCATGGGAGCATATCGAAACCCAGGGACGAGCGGCAGAAACGGCGTTTGATACTTCGGCTGCGCCGTCGCGGTGACCGTGCCGAGCGTGCGCCCATGAAAGGAGCCTTCGAACGTGATGATTTCGAAGCACTCCTCGCCGCGCTTATGCTTGCCCCACTTTCGGGCAATCTTGAGAGCCGCCTCATTTGCCTCCGCGCCAGAGTTGCAGAAGAAGACCTTTTCCATTCCAGTGACCTGGCAAAGCCTGCGGGCGAGTCGTGCCTGATGTTCGTTGTGGAATAGATTGCTCACATGCATGAGACGACCCGACTGGGCGGTGATCGCCTCCACGAGATGCGGATGGCAATGGCCAATTCCCGCAACCGCGATTCCCGCGAGGAAATCGAGATACTCGTTGCCTTCGCTATCCCAGAGCCATGCGCCCTCGCCGCGCACGAACACGACAGGCTGACGCGCGTAGGTTCCCATCACATATTCGCGGTCGAGCGAGAACACGGTTTCCGTCTCGCTCCGGGTGGCGGAAAGTTCCTGTTGTGGGTCAAGTAGATCGGTTGTCACGATACTTCTCCTCGGGCTCGCCGTGCCGGATGGGCCGTACGAGTATGGTTTATCGTCGGGCAGCGAGTATCCGCAGCCCGGCTCGCCTAGTGCTCGATATAGTTCTTCGACAGCCCCAATTCTTCGGGGGCATGTAGTCGGAGCATCTTCAAATGGATATCCGTGGGGATATGGCTTGCCGTCAGTTTGGAAACAACATACATGACGATGAGCGCCAGCGGCACGCCCCAGATCGCCGGCTGTTCCATGAGAGAGCGGGTAAGTGGGCTGAGGTCCAGCGCAACGACCTTTTTGTCGATCAGCATCGAAGTGACGATGGCGCCGAGAGAAAGTAATCCGCCTGCCAGCATCCCGGTCGCCGCGCCCTGTTTGGTGAGTCCTCGCCACCAGGAGCCCAGAAGCAGCAGTGGAAAGTAGGATGCCGCCGCGATGGCGAACGCCCAACTCACCATCATGGCGATGTCAAAGGATTCAACCAGCATTCCTAATCCCACGGAAACCGCCCCAAAGGCCACGGCGGCGACCTTGAACGCCACCAGGCGCTCCTGCTGAGAAGAGTTGGGCCGCAGGATCCGGCCGTAGATGTCGTGCGCGAGCGCGCCGGACATGCTGACCAACAGGCCAGAGAAGGTCGACATAAACGCGGCAAACGCGCCGGCTGCCGTGATGCCGCTCAATACTTGCCCAAGCAGCTTATTGCTCAGGGCCATGGGGAGCTTGATGACGACTGAGTCCGTGGTGCTGTTTGCATACAGGGCGGGAACTACCGCTCGACCGAGTGCGCCCCAGATCGGCGGGAACAGGTAGAACGTCCCGATCAACACCATCACCCAGAGCGTGGTGCGCTTTGCCGCGCGCCCATCCGGATTAGTATAAAACCGAACCAGGATATGAGGCAGGCCCGCAGTCCCGCATACCAGGGCAATGATCAGAGAGTATGTGTACAGAAGTGGATAGCCGAATTTTCCCGTGAGGGTTCCAAACGGCTGGATCCAACTCCTATTGGCGGGGGCATTCGGCACGAGCGCGCCAATCGGGAACAGAACGGGCGTCGGATCGAGGAACTCGATTTTGGGTGCGGTCTTGACCGGTTTCCCGGCCTTCATCACCTGTTGCCCAGCCTTCGTGACAATATAAGGAGTGGCGATCAGGGTCGTCCCCGCAGGAAGACGCACATGGGTTGTCGTGGTCAATGGGGTCGCGTCCGCACTCACCGGCAGTCGGGCGATAACGCCGCCAATACCAGGATCGCCGATAGGAATGGACTCTTTCGGATTGGGTGGCAGAAGGATGCCGACCGCGCTTGCAGGCATGGGGTCTTCCCCGGCCATGGGTTTTCGGGCAGGCGATACCTTTTCGAGAGTGGCGCCCTGCGGGAAGGTGACGCGGCTTACCCCTGCCGGTGAGAAGGCAAGTGCGTTCGCCGGGGCGCCGGTCGCCCCCTTATACTGAATGGTTTTGGATTCGGCAAGTGTGGGCGTTCCCTTGGGAAGGGCCAGATTAGCACCCAGGCTGCCGTTGTAGCCGCCATAGACGCTCATCAGAATGAATACGGGAGCGGTGATCGCAAATACCTTGGCCCAGTATTGGAACGCCTGTACGAAGGTAATCCCTTTCATGCCGCCGAGCGCGACATTGAATGTGATCACGACGCCGACAACGACGATCCCCACCCAGTAGGGCCAGCCCATGATTGTAAACATGGTCACGCCGGCGGCCTTCATCTGCGGCATCGTGTAGAAGAAGCCGATGAAGAGAACGAAAATGACCGCGATCTTGCGAAAGGCGGGACTGTCGAAGCGGCCCTCGGCGAAGTCCGGGATCGTATAGGCGCCGAACCTTCGGAGCGGCCCGGCGATGAAGAGCAGGAGGAAGAGGTAGCCTGTCGCGTATCCGACCGGATACCAGAGCGCGTCATAGCCGTTCTTCATGAGCAGTCCCGCGATGCCCATAAAGGAGGCGGCGGACAGATACTCGCCCGAGATAGCGCTTGCGTTCCAGAACACGCTCACGGATCGGCCGGCGACAAAGAAGTCGGAAGCAGTGTGGGACATCCGAGTCGCATAGATTCCCAGGCCGATCGTAGTGACGATAATGAGAATAACGAAAGCCAGGGGGATCAGGGAAGCGTTCATTCTTTCACCTCGGCTTCATTGGAAATAAACGCGGGCTTGATGTCATCGACGCCTTGTGGCTCGATCGGTTCGCCGGCTTCCCGGCCGAGTTGCGACCTCCAATCCATGCAGTCCTCTTCAATTCGGTCCGACGTCTTTACAAAGTACGCGGACAAGAGCCAGGTCACCGGAAAGAACAGGACTCCGAGCATCAGCCAGGTAGCCGTGAAGCCCAGGACGGGAGTATTTGCAGCTTCCGGATAGAGATAGTTGAATAAAGGCAAGCCCAGAAGCAAAAAGAGAAATATCGCCGCGACGCGAAGGCTCAGACCAGCCTGTCGCCGCATAATGGAATTCGCGAGCCGGATGTGATCCTGTTCGGATAATTGGCCGATGTCTTTCGAACTCATACGCATATCCGGTCTCCTTCGATCTTAATGCACGCTTTGCTGAATGCAATCCTTGGATGGTTCGACGCTGAAGCCCATTTTTCGAAGCACATAACTCCCGTTGGAAGCACACGGCAGGTAGATACGGCCATCGCGCGAATGGGGCGAAGTCGGGATGACGCAGGCTAAGCGTGCACCATCGTGCCAACGCCGGTGTCGGTAAAAATTTCGATCAGAAGCGCGTGCGGCTGCCGGCCATCGATGAGATGCGCTCTTTCCACGCCGCCTTCGATGGCGGTGATGCACGCCTCCAACTTGGGGATCATTCCGCGATCGGCAGCGCCGCTTTCGATCATCGCTTCCGCGCGTTCGACGTCCATATCGTGAATGAGCGAGGCTTTGTCCGGATAGTTTGCATAGAGCCCCTCTACATCCGTAAGCATCACCAGTTTTGCCGCTTTAACGGCTGCGGCGATATGACCCGCAACATGGTCGGCATTTACGTTATAACTCTCCCCATCCGGCCCAATTGCGACGGAGGATACGACCGGAACGTATCCATGCTCGCTGAGGAGACCCAGGATCTCCGGATTCACCTGGGCGACCTCGCCCACATAACCCAGATCCCCTTTATCCGACTCCAACTTGTAGGCGAGGATAAGATTGGCGTCTTTTCCGCTCAAGCCTACTGCCTTGGCGCCCTGTTTGTTGAGCAGGGAGACAATTCCTTTATTGGTTTTGCCGGCGAGAACCATTTCAACGATTTCCATGGTGGCCGCGTCCGTGACGCGCAGGCCGCCGACGAACGTCGGTTCATGTCCCATCTGCTTCATGAAAGCACTGATCTCCGGGCCTCCGCCATGCACCAGGATCGGCCGCACGCCGACATAATGGAGCAGGGCAATATCCTGCATCACCTGTGATTTGAGCGCTTCATCGATCATGGCGTTGCCGCCATACTTCACCACGATGGTCTTGCCGTAGAATTTTTTGAGATAAGGGAGCGCTTCGATGAGTACGGCCGCATGTGCCGCCGGATCGAGTTGTGTCATGTCGTTCTACCTTCTGCTGACTTCGGACGCCGTTCGCTTCTGCACCACCGCCAGAGGAACGGGATCTTCTCGAGGTTGTTCAAGACTCTTTAATGAATTTTCCGGATC
>JBBRKX010000217.1:0-7384 GCA_038231675.1 Chthonomonadales bacterium
GCAACGCCCTGCCCGAAGTACAGGCGGCCGCCGACTATGTGACTTCCGGCTACCGGGAGGACGGCGTGGCGCGGGCGATCGAGCATTTCGTGTTACAGGCGTCTTCCTGAATCGGGCTTCCGAGACATTACAGACGCGGGAGAAAAGCAAACATACATCATTTGTGAGCAGACATGAGGTGCAATCCCACTGGCCAGGCTTGGGTAGAAATTTGGCGAAGGGATTGATTGTAGCATAGGGAATTTTTTCAGTGGAAAACATCTCCTGAGAATTTCAAATTAGATATTGACAGTAGAGACGTCGGCGTGGTACATTCTGACTGAGGGAAATGTAGACTGATGTATACTTCTATCTTTCGGAGGAACCATTGCCGACTTATCTGTTCGAATGCGAAGATCCGGCATGCAGGGGGCGCGGCAAGGCGCTGCGCACCCTGGCGGCGCGTAATGATCCGCTGGAATGCTCGGTCTGCCGCAGGCCGATGACGCGGCTCTTTTCCTCTCCTATGTTGATCACCGAGCGGTTTCTGGATCGCGAAGAGAACCGTCGCGGGCTTGCTGAGATCGACGCGCACGCTGCAGTCGAAGACCGGTGCTACGCTCGCAACTGGGACAAGCACGTTCCCAACCTCTCCTGATCACAGTCGCTCCCCGGACTACCATGACAAAAAAGCAGCAAAAACCAACGGATGGCGAGACGATGCAGGGCCGGATACGCACGGGCCACCGGTTCGTCGAGCGGGGACTTGCCGAGCGCGATCGGATCGCCTGCAAGCGGTTCCTGGACGGCTCCGAAGCCGCCGCGTATCTGCTTTATGACGACGACCATTGGGACGGCGTGGGAATACTGCCCGAAGCCCAGGAAGTCGGCAATGTCAACTACCTTGCCATCAACATCCAGACCAAAGTGGCGAGCGTGGCGATCGGCGACCCGGACTTCTATGTGAACTGCGGCGAAAGCGACGCGGAATCCGCCGACATCGTAAAGCGATTTCTGCGCGATCTGTGGAAATCCCGATTCTGGGCGCGGGTCTGCCGCAAGGCGCTGCTGAAGCGTTCGATCTCCGGAATGGGCATCGTCGCTTTCCTCTGGCACGATGAGATCGGGCCCGTGCTCGAGCATGTGCGCGCAAAGGATCTTGCCATCGATCCAAACGTGGTCGATTGGCATCATCCGAAATGGGGCGCTCGCCGGATCCGCATGGCGAGAGCGGACGCGGAAACCCGTTATCCCAAGTATCAGGAGTTCTTTCAGGGCCCGTCGCACGACATCCCAAATCTGGACGAACCTGCGCCCATGAGCCGGGACAACCTGGAGCTCTGGTGCTACTGGGACGCCACCACCGAGGCGGTCCTCTACGGCCAGACGGTGCTGGAATCCGGTCCAAACCTTTATGGCTGCGTGCCGCTGCTGTTTCTGGAGGGAGATATCGCGCCGGAGAGCGAGTTCAGCCTGGGCGACTACGACAGCGCCACCCAACTGCAGGATATGCTGGCGCGCCTTCAGAGTCAGATCAACAACCAGGCGGAGAACGGGGGCGCGATCGGCTGGTACAATCCGGCCCTTCTCGACGACAGCAGCAAGGACGCTTTCACGCAAGGGCGGCCCCAGGAATTTGTTGCGGTGACAGCCGGCGCGGAGGAGACCTTCGGGTTCATCACGGGCGAACCCATGGCGCAAAGCCTCATGGAGGCTTTCCGAATCGCGCAGCAGGGCCTGGATAGCGTCACGGGCGTCACCGAGTTCCAACGCGGCGTGCTGAACCAAAATGTGAAGTTTGCCACCGAAGCGGCCCTCATGGCCAACCAGTCCGGCGCTCGCGGCAATCAGGCGCGCATCGAATACGAGCAGTTCCTGGATTCTATCGCTCGCGCCGTGGTCGATATGGTGGTCCGGTTTGGGCCGTCGATGATGGTCGAACAGGACCCCAACGATCTTGGGCTGATGGATGCTCTCCAATCCGTCCAGGACATCTGCGTTCTGGAAAGCTCCACCTCTTATAAGGATCCCGCTTCGGAGATGCAGTCCAGCCTCCAACTGCTGCAGGCCATGATGCCTTTTGTCCAGGCGGGGCTCGTCAACGCGCTCCCGCTTTTGACCGATGTGTTCCGCGCCTTCGGTAAGCGGGACGTACAGAAGTACCTTGTCGCTCAGGGGGCTCAAAACGGCCCCGCCGCGCAAGGCGCCTCGCCCGGCCCACCCGCGCCGGGCGGGATGTCTCCGCCGGGGCAATCTTCCTCCGGGCCCGCCCCGGCCCTTCCTCCTCAATCCATCAACCCGGCGGCCACGGATGGGAGCGACGCCGTGACCGCTCGAGCCGTATAGGAGCAAATGCCTGATGTCCGCGACACGATCCGTAATGGAACAACTGCCCCCGATCTTCGAAAACGAAGAGGAGGGCATCGTCGACGAGCCGGTGGAGATCCTCGGCCGCGAATCGGAGCAAGAGAAAGTAGAAGAGGAGCAGGAGGCTTCTCCACCGGCTGAAGCAAAACAGCACGAAACCACTCACCCCGCCCAGGGCGCGGAAACCGGCGAAAAGGCCGAATCCGAACAGAAGAAGGACGCAAGCGATGCACCAGAACATGCGGAGCATCGTGCCGAGGACGGCGATCCCGCCGTGGCCAAAGCGCGTTCCTGGGACGCGCTGGAGCAGTCTTTCGCCCGCGATCCGGTGACCTTTATCCGATCGCTCGCACAAAACCTGACGCCCGATCAGCTTGAAACGCTGGGCGTTCCTCAGGCGGCCGCCGCGCCGGACGAGCCCGGCTGGAAAGACGACGAGCTGACGGCGCCGGAGCGGTTTGTGAAACAGAACCGCAGGACGCTTACGGAGCTGCCGAAGTTCGCGCAGGACGTTACGCAAACGTTCGGTCAGCATGCCCAGTATATCAGCCACACGCTCAATGAGAACGCGGCGCTCAAAGCGCAGGTAAACGCGCTTGCCGAATTGCTCGACGTGAAGCTGCCGGAAGCGAAGTTCACCGGCTACGATCCCGCCGCGCATCGAAAGTACGAAGCCGAGGTAAAAAAGGCGATTGCCGAGAAGAAGGCAGTCGCCAGGCCCACCCCCCGCACTCCGATGAACAGCGGGGCAGGAACTGGGTCCGCTCCCGATTTGCCGAAAAACGCGAGTTTCAGCGCGCTATTTCGGGCCGTAAAAGCCGCCTCGAAGTAGCGCTTCCTCCCGCATTGTCACCCCTCACGTCGGCCGGTCCCATCCGGCCGGCACACTCCCCGGAGAACCCCTTTGGCTGCAAACCCCAACTTCAACGAATTGGCGACGACTACCCTGAACCTCTGGGTGACCAAAAACTTCGCCAACGTCTTCACCGGACACAACCCTCTCTTCTACCTCCTGCGCAAAAACGAGAATATCCAGACAGGCGGGCTCGGTATCAAAGCGCTCGAGCCCTTGATGTACGCCGATCCGGCGGGCCCGACGCTCGAGGGCGTTACCGATCCTTATACCCAGATGACGCCGAGCGAAACGGTGGGCTTCAGCAACGCCGAATTCGCCTGGTGCGAGAAGCGGCTTTCGGTCTCCATCCCCGAACTGATCATGGACCAGCAGGGCAGCGAGACGATGAAGATCAATCACCTGAACACCATCAAGGACATCAGTGTGAAGAAATTCCTGGAAGGCCTGAACGCCGACCTATGGCGTGCGGAGGGCGCGGTGGGAGCGAGCGGCCAGACGCGTCAATATCTGGGCTCTATCCTTTGCTATCTGAACCGAGGCGGGACGAATACAACCTCGACCGTGACGACCTTTGTCCTTCCGGAACAGCTTTATAACGGCGGCACGCAGCCTTCCGGCATCGCGGTGGGAACCGCGCCGATCACGAATGTGGGCAACCTCGAGCGCAATGGCGCGAACGGCGCTTTCTGGTGTACTCCGGTGGCGAACCCGGGTTCCACAGATACCCTCTCGCTCGATCGCCTGAACTATGCCTATAACCTGGCGGTCCGCGACACGGACATCCCCGACCTGGTCGTAACCAACCGGCAGAACTACGGTTCCCTGATGTCGATCCTCCAGGGATATCAGCGGTACATGTCCGGCGGGCTTGCGGACGCGGGGTTTGAAAGCATGAAGTTCCGTGGCGCGGATGTGGTGATGGACGACCATTGCCCGGCCAAAACCTTCCTGTTCATCAACACGAAGTACATCAAGCTGCGCTGCGCCAGCATGGCGCCCAAGTTCGAGCTGAAGCCCGATCCGCATCGGACCATCACGAACTGGAACGCTCGCTGGGTCGGCCAGATAACGAGCGGTCATCTGGGAAGAGTCCATTCGCGCCATGCGAACATCGGTCAGTAAGTAGCTTCTTGTCCCTGGTTTTGTGATCCTGTTTGTAGCGCGTCGGAGGGATTTCCGTATCCTTCCGACGCGAGGAGATACCGCAATTGGCAACCAATAACGCAACACTGGGATACTTTACGCCCAAAGACGTGGAAGCGCCCTTCGGCGGCGGCACGGGCTTCTTCAAGCGCGGCTCGACACCCGTGCTGGCTTTCGACCGCATTTCGCCGTTTCCGGACGCCCGCTTCGCCGGGGTGCTGCCCCGTGGGGTGAATGCCGGCTACACCGCCACCACGGGCGTCAAGGTCATCGTCGCCTGGAGCTCGGCGAACGCGGCTTCGATCGGTTCCGTTGTCTGGGGCGCTTCGTTCCAGTTGGACGGCCAGACCGATAAGCCGGTGCCGTACACGGATAACTTCCCCGCTTTCAATGCCGCGAACGAGATCCAGGTAACCACGGCGGCCAATCCGACCACGGCCGGGGGAATGAATTACAGCACGCTCTCGGTTCCCCTTGCCGCGATCCAGAACGGGCAGACGACCGCCCCAGTGGCGGGGGACCACTACCGCCTTCGCATCCGGCGTATCGACGAGAATGCCGCCGACACCATGCTGGGCGTGGCGTATCTGCACAGCGTCGAGCTGCAGGATTATTGATCTTCCGTACGGGACCGTGAGGCGAACCTGTGAACTATGGGCAACTGAAAACCAGAGCGACGGCGCTGGCCAGCTTCGAAGGCTGGACCGATGTATCGCCGTCGCCGGACTGGCCTACGCTGGTCAACCAGGCCTGGCAGGAGTTCAGCTGGGAGGCCGAGCTGATCATCGGGAGTGAGACGCTGCAGACCGTGATCGGTCAAACGCAGTATACGCTCGCCGGTACTTACAAGGCGCTGCTGGATGTGAGCTGGAACGGGAAGAGCCTGTTGCGCTCTTCGGAGGAGTTCGAGCGGAACCTGAATCCGAACTGGCTAAATGCCACGCCCGGTACTCCGCTTCGCTGGACCCTCTCCGCGTTCTCGGTCCTCTCCCTGAGTCCGCCGCCGGCCTCGGCGCAGACCCTGGCGGTGCGCGGAATCCAGCAGGGCCCGCCGATGGTGCTGGATGTGGATCTCCCCGGACAGGCGTCTGGAGCGGGCACGGCGATCCCCGCGAACTTTCATGACGCGATCGCCTATCGCGGCGCAATCCTCCATGGGCAGCTTTATGCTCAGGGGGAGGGAACGCAGCGACTTGCGGGCTACCAGGCGCAGTATGAGAAGTTCATCGCGGATAGCCGTGAGAGCCTTACTTCCGGCTATTGGCGCCGGAAAGCGACGGGACAATAGGGCATTAAATAACACCATGACGAACTTCGTTTCCCTGCGCCAGCGGGCCTCGTATCTGGCCATGCAGTCGGGCTGGGATGGCGTGAACCCCCAGCCGGATTGGTTTGCTCTCGTGAACCAGGCGCTCGGAGACTTTTCCTGGGACACCGAATACAACCAGGAAGAGCTGACGATTACGAGCGTCGCGAACCAGGCGTCTTATCTTCTCCCGACGCCTTATTTCAAGACGATCAAGGATGTTGCGTACAATACGTTGCTTCTGGCGAAATCGAGCGAAGCGGATGAGCGGAAGATCGATCCGCTCTGGGTCATTCGTCCGGCCGGAACCCCTGCGCGCTACCTCATACCCGGCCCGAATGTCCTCCGTATCATCGATATTCCTTCCACCAGCGGCGATACGATCGACGTGCGTGGGACGCGCTTCGCACCTGCCCTGGTCAATGACACCGATGCGCCTGGCTTCCCCGACACCTGGCACGAAGCGGTCGCCTTGCGCGCCGCCGTGCTGCATTGCGAGCCCTTTGTTTCCGGCGATGGCGTTACAAAGCTGGAGCTCTTTCGAGAGCAGTACGCCGGCATGGTGAAAGCGTGCAAGACCTATCTTGCCGAGGACCGGTACGGAAGTCTGCAGCGTACCGTGTCTTCTCCACTCCGCAGACGTTCCTACCTTCGACTTTCCGGGAGATACTGATGTTATTCAAACAATTCGCTTTTTCGCTCCTTCGGCCTTCAATCGAAGCCTGGCTTCGAAACCGTGCTTTCCATCTCACTGCGGAGCATTTGAATGAACTGAGCAAGCGTCTGGGCTTGCCGGTCGAAACGCTGGAAACGGTGGAAAACGAGATAGCGGCCTTCGCCATTTCGCAAGTGGATCGGGTGCTGGGATGACCGAGCGCGCCAGAACACCGGCGGAGTCCGCAAAGAGACCTGCCGGACTTCCTGCACGAGAAACGCTTCCTTTCGATGCCTATGCGCTCGCGGTCTCGGCGCTGAAAGCCCCGCACGGCTATGCCGAGGGAAATGGTTATGTGGCCAGGCGTGCGGATGTCCATCGTGCGGAACTCTCACTGCCCATGCCGGGCGGCGGCCATCGAAAGATCGTTTTTCAGTTCCCCGAAACCATCGACGTGGATCCGATCTCCGAATTAGACACAAATCTGGAGTAATCAGTCGGGGCTCTGAAATGCCTCCTCTGCTGGTTAAGCGAACAGAGAAAACGATGTATACTGTGTGCAGGAGGCCGCACCAATGCACACACGAAAACGCTCTGACTATCTGATCGTTGTTCTCCCCCTGGCTTTAACCCTGTGCGTTATCCTCGGCCTCTTCCCCAGAAAACCGAAGCAAGCTTCTGACATTGCTCCGGCAAGGCCATGTTCATTTTCAGTAAAGTTCCAACGACTCACCCTGTTGTTTAAAGGCAGGAGAAAGGGAGCAGCAAAAGTGG
The DNA here is from genome assembly GCA_038231675.1 of Chthonomonadales bacterium. Lineage (GTDB taxonomy): Bacteria > Armatimonadota > Chthonomonadetes > Chthonomonadales > Chthonomonadaceae > JBBRKX01. Next base: position 7,081 of record JBBRKX010000217.1, read on the forward strand.
CGACAATTGTTGTGAACAGTTCGCCATTGACATTTGCCCTCTCTGGTGGGGCTGGAAATGTCGACGTGCCCAAGCCGATTTCCTTCATTGTGCCGATCGGCAACTGGACATCTGTAACTTGGCGGGTAGTAGGTAGCGTAAATGGTTTTCCGGGCCCAGTAGGTAACGAGTTGTGCTAGTTTTCAGACCGCGTACCGGGCAATATTTGTCGGTGTAGTGCCCAGCACTTCATTGAAGTAGCGCGCCAGAGAAAAGGCGGTTGCTTTCGCCTGAGTACGCCGATAAAGTCCCAGGTCGCTGCGCA
>JBBRKX010000218.1:0-7378 GCA_038231675.1 Chthonomonadales bacterium
AGGCGCTCCTCTTCGCGTGAAGTGACGGATGAGGAGACGCACTTGATTCTCGCCAGTCTGAAAGCCCTGGCGCAAGTGGGCGACGCCTCGTTTATCCCGGTGGTCAGGAGCTGGACCGTCGGGAACGGCAGAGGCTCCGATCCCCGCATCCGAAATGCCGCCGTGGAGTGCCTGCCTTATCTCGAGCAGAGCAGTATCCGAAGGCAGGAGGATCAGCAGCTGGTGCGGGCTTCCGGCCGCGACGCCTCTGTCGATAGGGAAGCGCTGCTCCGGCCGGCAGCGGATACACAGAGCGCGCGGACAGATGGATTGCTCAGGCATTCCGCGCCGGAGGATTGATCCGGTCTTCTATGTCCTCAAATTCGGGTGCTTTCTTCTCTCGATCAAAGGGGGGAGATCGGAAGCCCGGCCGTGAAATCCGCTTTTCAGGCGGGACGCTTTCCTCTTTTGTCTGGAGATGAGGAGTAAAATGAGCGTGGGGTCTTTTGAGTCTGGCCCCCCATCAGGCTAATGTGCATAGGAGGCAAAGAAATGCCGGCTTCCCTTACCGTTTATGATGAAACCCTCTTTGGAGCAAAAGAAAACCCGCTTACGCTGGACTTCCTTACGGAAACGATCACGGCGCGGGAATTGATTCGTGAGCGCATCTATGAAGAGGTGCGCCAGTACAATGCCACCGAGCCGGAATACTTTCGAGGGCTGGTGCAGCCGACCGACGCGGAAGCGACCCTGAATGGAGTCCGGCTCCGAGCGCGCCGGCGCATCGACTGGGAGGAGCAGTTCCGCCAGACGCAGGAGGCGTTTGCGCGCAACGGCTTCTTCCTGCTCGTCGACGATCGGCAGATCGAATCGCTGGACGAGACCCTGACGATCTGTCCAACGACGCAAGTCAGCTTCGTTAAGCTTGTTCCGCTTGTCGGTGGTTAGGAGGCGCGCACGCATGGTGAAAAATATCTTACAGGATGCGATGGAGAAAGTACGGACGGCGATAATGGGGCCTGAGGGTGAGCGCGAAGCAAAACGCCTGCTCACTGCGTACCGCGATGAGATCCAAGGCAAGCACTGGAACCTGAAGCCACGCGACTTTGCGGCGGGAAATGCCATTCTCGACGCTGAGCCGCGGACGCAGATTGACGTGCTTTTAGCGATGCAGTCCTCCGGCCTGTTTAATTGGCAGATGAGCAGTCTGAAGGCGAACTTGCATGCTCGGAATCTCCCCTGGACGGTTGCTGATCTGGAGAGTCTGGTCGCAACCACGGCGAGTGTGAACTACTGGGGCAGCGATTGGGACGCTTTTCTCCGCCCCCTCCAGCGCTATGTAGAACAAGGCAACGCGCTGACACCCGCCATGGAAGAGGCGCTACGTGGTTACGCGAAGGCGCTGAAGGACGCGCCCGGCGCGCATATCCGTAAGATCCAAGCCCGGATTGGAGCGCTGCTTGGCGAAGACGAAGCGGTGCTGCCGGACCCCGGCGAAACCTGGTCCGATGCGGCGATTGCGGACCTTACGCGGATGCCGGAGGAGACACAGCGCGCATGGAAGCGCCTCTTTGCTCAGGCGCAGAAGTCCGATTCCGCGAAGCCGACGCCAGCCTGGCGTAAAGAAGCGCAGTCTCGCGTGGCGGCCATTGGCGACGATACCTTTCGAGCAAGCATTGCGCGCTGGTTCGGCGCCGTGAATGTGCCGCGTATGGAGACGGTGCAGCACGAACATGAGGGAAGGACCTGGGAGAATCAGCAAAGCACTGGAAGCGACCGCAACATCAGCCTGCTCAAGGGGCTCGCATGGTGCTGCGCGGACAGGACCGAGACCGATGTCGCCCGCGCCCTTGCGAAATTACCCGAAGGCTGCCTGAAGAAGCAGCCGGGAGTGGGGCCCTGGGCGGTGCGCGCCGCGTCTGCCGCTATCTGGGCGCTCACCGAGATGGACAGTCCGGAGGCGGCCGGACAGCTTGGACTTCTGAAAACCAGAGTTACGTTTCGCACCGCATTGAACGCCATCGAACAGGGGCTGGCTTCGGCGGCGCAGCGAGCGGGTGTCAGCAAGGCGGACCTGGAAGATCTCAGTGTGCCGACCTATGGCTTCGAGCCGAACGGCACACGGCGCGAAGAGTTTGGCGAATGCGCGGCGACAGCGACCCTGACGCCCCTGGGCGAGATCGAAGTCGCATGGTTCAGCGCAAATGGTAAGGCCGTCAAGTCGGTTCCCGTTGCAGTTAAGAAGGAGCATGGGCCGGAACTGAAGGCATTTAAATCCGATATCGACGCAGCGGGAAAAATGCTGACGGCCCAAAAGTCGCGTTTCGATGGCTTCTATCTGCCGGAGCGAGTCTGGACCTATAGCGATTGGCAGTCGAGGTTTTGCATGCACCCGATCCTGGGCGCTGTTGCACGGCGGTTGATCTGGCACTTTTCCGAGCCGAATGGCGAGCGCAAGACCCAGGGCATCTGGAGCGATGCACGGACTGGATTCGTCGATGTGCACGACGCCCCGATCGCATGGATAACCGACGACACGGAGATCCGGCTCTGGCATCCCATTGGGTTCGCGGTGGATGACGTACTTGCCTGGCGCAACTATCTGCAGGACCACAGTATCGTGCAGCCCTTCAAGCAGGCGTATCGCGAAGTGTATCTGCTGACCGAGGCGGAGCTGCGCACGCAGACCTATTCGAACCGCTTCGCGGGCCATATTCTGAAGCAGCATCAGATGAACGCGCTTGCCGCATTGCGCGGCTGGAAAAACAAACTGCGTCTGATGGTGGATGACACGTATCCGCCCGCCAGCAAGGAGCTTCCAGACCTCGGACTGCGCGCGGAGTTCTGGGTCGAGGGCGTGGGCGAAACCTACGGAACGGACACCACGGAAAGCGGAAGCTATCTGTATCTGTCGACCGATCAGGTGCGCTTTTATGCTCTGGCCGCACCGGAGAATTATGCCCATGCGGGTGGCGGCGGCTATACCGGCGTGCGATGGGGGCAGGCAGCAGAACCCAGTGTGGCTTTGCCGCTTACCGAGGTTCCCGCGCTGGCCTTTTCCGAGATTATGCGGGATGTCGATCTGTTTGTCGGGGTCTGCAGCGTTGGCAACGACCCGACCTGGCAGGACGGCGGACCGCAGGGACAGTATCATGACTACTGGGCTAACTACTCCTTTGGGGATCTTTCCGCAACCGCACAGACTCGCCATGCCGTGCTGACCCGACTGCTGCCCCGCTTAAAGATCGCCTCTCGGTGCATACTGACGGATCGCTTTCTGGTGGTTCGCGGCGACCTGCGCACCTACAAAATCCATCTGGGCAGCGGCAACATCCTGATGGAGCCGAACGACCAATACCTTTGCATCGTGCAGGACCGGAGCGCGGCCCGAACCGATATGCCTGTCAACTTTTTGCCGTTTGAAGGCGACCAGCGTCTCGCTTTGATCTTGAGCAAGGCCTTTTTGCTGGCGGACGACACGCGCATCACCGATCCAACGATCTTACTTCAGATAAAACGGTAGGCAAATTTAGCCCCTCTGCCCGCAACGGGAGAGGGGTTGGGGTGAGGGTCTACAGGCAGGCCCTATCCTGCCCGATGCGCGATTGGGGAGGGGTTTCGGTCAAAGCCGGACTGATGCCAGTAGGGATATGCGGGCGTCACGGCGCTTGCCGCGTCCAGCTTTGCGACCTGATCGGCTGTCAGGTTCCAGCCGACCGCCCCCAGGTTCTGGCGCAGTTGCTCTTCGTTGCGGGCTCCGATGATGATGTTCGCCACGGTAGGTCGCTGCAGCAGCCAGTTGAGCGCGATCTGCGGAACGGTCTTTTCTGTTTCCTTCGCCACCGCATCCAGCGCATCCACCACACGGAACACATATTCGTCGGAGACCTGGGGCCCGGCATCCGCGACCATCTTGGAATTCAGGCGGCTCGTTTCCGGAATCGGCGCGCCACGGCGGATTTTGCCCGTGAGTCTGCCCCACCCAAGCGGACTCCATACCACCGCACCCACGCCTTGATCGAGCCCGAGAGGCATCAGTTCCCATTCGTAGTCGCGACCGATCAGCGAGTAGTAAGCCTGGTGCGCGACATACCGCGACCAGCCGTACCGTTCCGAAACGCTGAGCGCTTTCATCAGGTGCCAGCCGGAGAAGTTCGAGCAGCCGATGTAGCGGATCTTTCCGGCGCGCACAAGATTGTCCAGCGTGCTCAGCACTTCTTCAGCGGGCGTGAGCGCGTCGAACCCGTGCAGTTGGTAGAGGTCGATGTAATCCGTGCCGAGTCTGCGCAGGCTTGCTTCCACTGCCCGTATCAGGTAGTGTCGAGAAGAGCCTGTGTCGTTGGGACCAGGACCCGAGCGGAACGTTCCTTTGGTGGAGATAAGCACCTGGTCACGGCGGCCCTTAATTGCCTGTCCCAGTATTTCTTCCGCAGCGCCTCCCGAATAAATATCCGCCGAGTCGAACATATTGAGGCCCGACTCAAGGCATATGTCCACCAGCCGCGTGGCCTCGGCAACATCGGTCTGTCCCCATGCTTTGAAGAAATCGCCGCCGCCACCAAAGGTTCCGGTGCCAAAACTCAATACCGGGACTTTCAGCCCCGACCTGCCCAATATTCTATATTCCACTCTGATCTCCCCTTTGCTGATGGCGCAATACGATGCCCGCAGGCGTCTGTGAGCCGCCCTACTCTAATTCCGTTCGTTGCCGGTGCAGTGGCCTGAAGGTCAGGGCCCGGTCTGGTTGAGCTTCTCAATCGCTTCCGGATCGAGTGTGAGTTTCGTGGCTTCCACCAGATCGTGGAGTTGGTCCAGATTGGTGGCGCTGGCGATGGGAGCGGTGATGCTCGGCCGCGCGATAAGCCATGCAAGAGCCACGCGGGCAGGCGTGGAATCGTACTGCTTTGCCACTTGATCCAGCGCATCTAAAATGCGGAAACCACGCGCGTTCAGGTACTTCTTCACCCCCGCTCCACGACTGCTCTTCGTCAGATCCGCCTCGGAGCGATACTTACCAGTAAGAAACCCGCTGGCGAGCGCGAAGTAGGGAATGACCCCGGTATTAAACTGTTGAACGACCGGCTCCAGGTTCTGCTCATAGTCGCCGCGCTCATAAAGATTATACAGTGGCTGCAGGCTCTCGTAGGTGGGAAGGCCTTTGTCTTTACTTACCTTCATGGCCTCGGTGAGTCGTTCGCCAGTAAAGTTCGAGGCTCCGATCGCGCGGACTTTACCCTCCTTGATAAGCTGGTCGTAGGCTTCGAAAGTCTCTTCCAGCGGTGTTTCGGGGTCGTCGCGGTGCGACTGATAGAGGTCGATAGAATCTGTCTGGAGTCGTCGCAGAGAGTCTTCGGCGGCGCGCAGGATGTAGGCTTTCGAAAGTCCCTTTTTGCCGGGGCCGAGTTCCATACCGACTTTGGTGGCGATGAGAACGCTGCTTCGGTTGCCACGTTTCTTTACCCAATTCCCGATAACCGTTTCGGACTCCCCGCCCTGATTACCGGGCTTCCATGCGGAGTAGACGTCGGCCGTGTCGATAAAGTCGAAGCCTGCCCCCACGAATGCGTCGAGGATCTGGAAAGATGTGGGTTCATCGATCGTCCAGCCGAAGACATTGCCGCCCAATGCGAGCGGCGCGATTTCCAGACCGGAGTTTCCCAGTTTGCGCTTGGATGCCATCTATGTTCGCTCCCTTTTCCTAATCCGTAGTTAAAGGATCAGTTGAGTTCAGTTCGCTTAGTATACGCACGGAGCGCGTTCGGCGTGCGAATTTTTTTGGCGTGGATCTGATAATAAGGCGCTTAGTGCCGCCCTGTGGAACCGAGGACTTCGCCTCTACGTCAAAGACAATAACCATGGAATTACCACCAGATATCCCGCCGGAAGCAGCGGCCTTTCTCCAGGAAATCGGCTATCTAGACGACGACCGTCTCCATCTGGGAGACGCTTCGCCTCAGCTTGCCCTTGCTCCCCTGCAGGGAGGCGCATCCATCGTCATCGGAGCGACTGGCGCCACTCACCCCACCATTTTGGTGTTCGGCAGCTACACCTGACCGCCTTTTCGACGCCAGGCAGGTCGCCTGGAACAACTGTATCAGGAGTATCGCGCTCGTGCCGCGTTCTATCTGGTGTACATCCGTGAGGCGCATCCCACGGATGGATGGCAGATGGACTCGAACGTCGAACAGAACATTTTGTTCGCCCAGCCAACGCTCTCCGTGGAGCGTCAGGAAGTTGCCGGCGCATGCGTGCTCGGCTTGCAACTCTCCCTCCCCACGCTGGTAGATGACATGGAAAATCGTGCCGACATCGCCTTCAACGGCTGGCCGGAGCGCCTGTATGTTCTTTCGCCAGAGGGCAAGGTGGTCTATCAGGGCGGCAAAGGCCCCTACGGCTTCGATCTGGAAGAGCTGAGCCAGTTTCTGAAAACCTATTTGATATAGTTCCAGTGTGCCTACCTGTTTCCATAGCGACGCTCGCTATGGAAACGCCTGAACCCCACGCGTGCTTCAATTCGTCATCAATGTCATGGAACAGCAATTTCTCCCACCAGAACAGACGCAAGCGACGGAGGCTCGAAACGTTTTTCGGCCTCTGCAAACACAATCGGATGAGAATATGCCCGTAGAGGACACTTTGCCGGACGCGTCGAACTCACTCGCGACGCTGCTGGATAAAGAGGCAAGATGCTTCCGCAAGGAGGAAAAAAAGATCCTGGTCTGGGCCGGCGGATTAACGGCAATCATCCTATGGATGGCGCATCGCGCCACCATCGATATGCCTTCATTTGTTTCCGACATGAGGATCTTTTTGGTACTTCTGGTGTCCATCGGCGCGGGGTTGGTTGGGCAAATATATCGCAGCTCGTATCGCCGCAAAAACGCGCTCGCCCAATCCGTCGCACAGAGCTGTCGCCGTGAGCAGGTCGGACTGCTGATCCAGACCCTCCGGGTGCAGAACACCCCGGTCCGCACGCTGGCCAAGCGTGCTCTTATTCCGCTCTTGCCCACCCTTCAGGCCAGCGACGCTTTGCTTCTTGGCGATGTGGAACGCAAAATTCTGTTGCGTCAACTGGCGATCTCTCCAGACGATTATGGTTACCGTGATCTGACGGAACTGTTTTCCCGTTCGGCGTTTCGGCGGGAAGTCGACCTGCGTGTTTCGATCCTCAAAGCCCTCGAACAGGTCGGCGGCGCAAAAGAACTTCCGGTCGTCGAGCGACTGTCGCGAGGTATGCTTCTTGCCCTGCAGGGCATGCCCGCTCTTGAACGCTTATCCAGCGTGCCCGATGAGGTGCGTGAAGCGGCGCGACAGTGCTTGCCCTACTTACAGGTGCGCGCCAATGAACAGCGCGCCAGCGAGCAACTACTACGCGCATCCAGTCAACATGCCCTATCCC
>JBBRKX010000219.1:0-7341 GCA_038231675.1 Chthonomonadales bacterium
CAATGGGCGCATCGACATCCAGAAGCTGCGTGCTCGCGAAATGACTCTGCATGCCCCGGCGGGCTGGTCGCCGGACCGAATGCAGGCAACATTGGGTCTGGTGGCTGCGGGCATCCTGCAAACCCTGCCGTTGATTACCCATCGCTTTCCGGCGGATCGCGCTGACGAGGCGTTCGACCTCATCCTCTCGCGAAGAGAACCGGTGCTTGGCGTGATTTTGGATTGGTAGTAATAAATTTTTTGAGAACGATGCCATGGAGGCAATTATGAAAATTTTACAGATCGGCTCCTATCCGGAGTTTACTCTGCTTGAGGTCCCTACCCCATCGCCGGGCGAAGGCGAAGTCCTGTTGCGCGTGGATGCGGTCACCACGTGTCCTCAATGGGACTTGCATCTGCGCCATGCCGAACCGATGTTCGTTGGTCATCAGTTTCACTATCCTTACACGCCGGGCCAGCCCGGGCATGAGGCGACCGGCGAGATCGTCGCGATCGGTCCCGGCGTCACCGATGTCGTGATCGGCGACCGGGTCAGCGCCTGGCGCGACGCCGGACACGACCGGCCAGGCTGCTATGCGCAGTACGTCGTGCTGCAGGCCGAAAACGTGATCCGCGTGCCCGCGCATCTTCCCGTCGAGGCCACGGCCTCCATCGAGTTGGCCATGTGTGTCGGCGCGACGTTTCTGCTGCTCAAAGGGATGCACCTTATCCGTGGGCGTCGTGTCGGCATCATGGGGCTCGGCCCGGCGGGCCTCATCGCGGCGCAGATGGCGCGTGCCGAGGGCGCGTCGGAAGTGATCGGCTTCGATCTGTCGCCGACTCGCCGCGAATACGCGAGGTCGCTCTTTCTGGACGCCGCTTACGATCCTGCGGACGACCTGACCGATCTATTCCCGGTTCGGCCCGCCGCTCCAAAAATCGACTGTACGATCGACTGCGTGGGCGCCCGCCGCTCGGTTGAATATGCCATGGATAGGACACATGAAACGGTCGCTCTGTTCGGCGTTCAGCGAGAAGAGTATACCTTCGCGATACGACACTATTCCCGGCTTTGTCTGGTCGGTTATCCCGGCCACAGTCGTGAAGCGGCGGAATACGCCGTGGGCTTGATCACGGAAGGCAAACTAAAACTGGCTCCGCTGGTCACCCATCACCTTCCGCTCGAACGTTATGGCGAAGGCATCGATCTGCTCGAAAGCCAGCAGGCAATCAAGATATGCTTTCACCCATGAGCCTTTCCGCTTTCCCAAACTTGCTTGTGGTCCCACGCTCCCTCCGCCTCCTTTTCACACGAAGCGAATCGGATGAGAAGGTAGCACCTCGATCCTACTCGCACTCTTCGTACTCCAGGGCGGCGTATTTCGTTCCAGAAAAGCGGCTTAGTCATGGTCCAAAAGAGAGGGGCCGACGTCTACATTTCCAAAGATACGGCCAGTCGGATCTTGGAAGCGTATGGAAGGCCCCTCACTATCCCCAATGCGACTCCGGTATTGGGGCCGCATCCCGTGATAGACAGGCAAGCAGTCAGTTATTACCGGTGAGCGGCTTCCCCGGCGTCGCGCCTGCCGGAGTGGCAGGATAGTAATTGGGGGGATCCGACGACGGTTGGGCCACCGGCTTAGTGGTTCCCGGCGCCGGTGCGCTTGCACCGGTAGATCCCGGCGCCGATGCGCTTGCACCGATAGATCCTGGTGACGGGGTATAAGGCGCGGGTTGGAGCGCATGGTACCCAAACGCCACCACCCCGATGACGAGCAAAACAATGACCGCCGCTATGGCAACAGGATGGATATCTTTATTCACAGGTTTTTCCTCCTCAAATCACTATGGATTGGGGTTGCCGACTGTGCCGCCCGGGCAGGTTGCGTCGACGCCATCGTGCTCCGGAATGATATCATACCAATTCCCCGTGAAACGGATCGCGGAGTCCGCAGCTCTTTTTGGCCAGCAGCGATAGCCTGGCTGGATAGCGTATATACCCTTACTGAGATCACCAGGGTTAGAGTTCTTCGCATGGCCGTCGATGTACATCAGGTTAGAACGACCTTGATGGCGGTAGGCCCATTCATTACTGCCGTCGCTGACGGAGCACCAGTTCCAATCGCCGCCCGGACCAACACAGTTGTCTCGTTCGAAGAGTGCAATGGTAATGGAAGGGTAACCGATCTGGGCTGAGGATACGGCAAAGACGCGATTCGGCCCCCATTCCCAGCCCAGATGGGAAGGCATGGTGTAGGAGCGCTTGATCGAACCGCGCACGACTACCCCATTTTGGATGTCTAAAGACTGAGAGAAGCCGTCACTCGAGCAAGCAAGGACGGCCGTACTCTTGATGTAGGGCTGCACATTGCGATCCCATGTCTGAGCAAGCGGTCCAGGATTTCCCACAAACGGAGGACAGATATTTTCATCGTAGTCCTGCGTATACATGGAAAAACCGGTTCCAATCTGCTTGAGATTGGAGAGGCATGAAATTGCCCGCGCTTTTTCTCGCGCCTGTGCAAAGACGGGGAACAGGATTGCGGCCAGAATCGCGATAATCGCGATGACCACCAGCAGCTCGATGAGTGTGAAACCAGTTGACATTCGGCGTCTCATTGGAATGACCCTCCTAAGAATGTGCCCAGATAATGAATGTACGGCACGTCCTGGGAACCGTGCATGAAACAGTACCTGCTAGAATACACTCGCTATTTCGCACAGCGTGCAATGCATTCCTGCTTGAATGCACGATTAAAACGCATCAATGTTGGTGAAAGGGTCGATTATTTTTTATGGCGGAGTCATGGGGTGGCAAACGTGCGAACCATTTGCTGAAGGATGGTGCGCACGTTTGACATGGAGCTTAGATATATGATGTCGGAAGGGCACGCATTGCCTGGCGATTCTACCGGAGATATTTATTTCACCGAACGGGATTTTACGTGGGGGAGCGGTGGAAGTGGGCCATCTTCCAGTCCCCTGCCTGGCGCACATAAACGCGTGTTTCATTGAAGGTGGACCAGCGCGGTTTGCCGTTGGCGTCGTAGGTCATCAAACGCGTGTACGTCACGATGCCGGTATCGCCGTATACTTGAACGCGCGGCGACAACATATCGAATCGTGTCGGCTTGTTTTCGGGATTGCGCGACATCAGATGCATCAAGGTCAGATGGAATTCCACCCCGTCGATCCGATAGGCGCAGACATCCTCGAAACACGATAAATCGGGCGTACACAACGCCGCATAGGTATCCACATCTCCACTATGAATCGCGTTGAGAAGGTTCCACGTGAGTTGCAAAAGGTCACGTTGCGTCTCATCCATATTGGCAATCTCTATTTCGTTGAGTTCAGTCATTGGTGCGCCTTTCATAATCTTGACCTGGTAAAGGTTCTGGGAAAGTTTACCTCATCCGCTCGCCCTTGAATCCGAGGGTTCGCCGATAGCCGCCCAATTCGCTTTCAATAGCGTCCGAGACAAAGTCGAACGAACATATTTCTGCCTGACGCGTGTCCTTCCGCACCCTCCGTTCCCTCTTGAGAACGGCGGAAGGGTACAATAAGAGAAGTCCTCAAAAGCAGAAAGAGCGCCGCGGAGGTCTCCTGCCCCAGGCCGGGCGACGCGAGACAGGCAGAAAGAGAAGGTGAGGTGCGGGGTTCGATCCCCTGCCGCCCTCCAACGATACCGGGCCCCGTCGCCACGGATGACGGCTTCAAGGAGACACCTGATGGCTGACGGATCGCCGACCTTCGGCATCCTGCGAAATGTCTTGCTGTTCGATTCGCTTGCCGACCTCGACTTGAAGCGCATCGCGCGGGAGTCGCGGCACGTCACGTTCAAAGCGGGCGAGTTGATTTTTCGACAGGGCCATTACGGTCACAATATGTACGTGATCGAGGCCGGCTCCGTACAGGTTCTGGCGAACGGCCATGATGGCGCGGACGTTGTCGTCGCCCGTCTGGAACGTGGTCATTGGTTCGGCGAGCAGGCTCTGCTACCCGGGGGCACGTCGCGGCGTAATGCCGCAGTGCGCGCTTATGACGATGTCACGCTGCTGGAAGTGTCGCGAGAGAACTTCCTGATTGTTTTGGAAAAGGACCCGAAGAGGCTGGAGGAACTCCGGCAACGCGGGCGGGCCCAGCAGGAACAGCAAAAGCTTGCCATTCAGGAAGCGTTCCTGCAATCGCTTTCCATAGAATTCGCCGAGGGCTCGCATCGCAAGGAGACGTTCGCGGCGGGCGAAACGGTCTTCCATGAGGGCGACATCGGCGACCGTGTGTATATGGTCCAATCCGGCCGAGCCATTGTGAGTCAACGGAATGCCGGAGGAGAGTCCATCCTGAGCGAGTTGGAGCCCGGTCAGTTTTTCGGCGAGCTCGCGCTCGTACGCCATGAGCCCCGAAGCGCCACCGTGCGCGCCGAAACAGATCTGGAACTCATCAGCCTGGATGGCGGCTGGTTCCTGCAGTTATACGAAACCAACCCCTCCCTGCGCGCGCTCATGGAGTCGCTCCGAAGCATCTATGTGCTGCCGCGCCGAGGGGTCGTAACGCAGCAGAGCGGTCGGCTCGACGGTGAACCCAGCCTTACCACGCTATATCACCTTCCGAACGGAAGGCAGGTCATCGGCACCCGTATGATCGGTCGTCCGGTTTTTGCGGCAAGTCTGCTTGGCGCGCAGGCGCAAGCGGAAGAGACGGTCCGGTTTCAGCAAGCGGAAGGACATCAGCGGCGCGAGTTCAGTCTGAAACAGGGGCGCATCGTCGGACTCTATTCCGAAGGCGAATGGCTCGGGCTCGGACGCATGTTCGAGCGGCTTCTGGACGGTGAAGAGATCCAGCCGTGGCAGGCATTGCTCTTCAAGCAGTGTGGCGACTTCGAGTTGGAGGATACACTTCCGCTCTACGAAGATCGCGAAGTGGTTTGCGGCTGCACCCAGGTGACCCGGGGCGCATTGCGACAGGCCATCGCGGCGGGATGCCACACCCGTGAAGCGCTCGCCACAAAGACCGGCGCCTCGCTTGTCTGCGGCGGCTGCGGCCCCCTGATCGCTGAAATGCTCGGAAGACCAGATTTCCTTCCCGCGAAAGTGATCGAAACGGCGCCGGTTTCCGCGACCGTCCGATCTTTTCGTATTCAACCGGTTACGGGGACGTGCAAATCGTACCGCGCCGGGCAGCACATCCTACTCCAGGCGCAGATTGACAACCGATGGATACAGCGCAGTTACACGCTCTCCTCGGCGCCCGGCGCGGGCCACTATGAGATCACCGTCAAAAGGGAGCCAAACGGGGTATTTTCCCAGTGGCTGTTCGACCGATGTTTACCGAACGCGGTATTGAGAGTGTCCGAGCCGGCCGGAAATTACTTTCTGCCCGACGATCAAGAAAACGATATCGTATGTCTGGTCAGCGGGATCGGAGTTACTCCGGCTCTTGCGATAACACGTACCCTGGCCCAGTCACCCCGGGAATTTCGCCTTCATGTGGATTACTCCATGCATGATCGAGAAGCTTCTGTTTATACGGATGAGCTTTTGAGTTACGCCAGGCAACATGAGAACATTGAGATCCGATTGCGCATTACGGGCGAGGAAGGCCGAGTCCAGCAAGAAGATATCGATCGCCTTCATCAGATGCTTCCCAAAGCGGACTTCTATCTCTGCGGGGGCGCTTCCTACCTGAAATCCGTGACGGACTACCTGCGTGCATCGGGGGTCCGCGAGGACCGAATCCATATCGAAGTGTTTACCCCGGCAGGTGCGACGCCCATCATCAAACGTCAGCGAGACCAGTCTTCTTCGGGCGACCACAATGCGATCCTGGACTCGAAGATCCCTCAAACCTGGCAGGAAGAGGCGCAGCAGTTTCTGCAACGGTTTTATCTGGAAACGGGCGTTCCGGAAGCATTCGATTTACGTTGGAAACAGGTTACGCGAGAGATCGAGAACTCCGGCACATACGTTCATTCCCACGATGAGCTGGTCTTCGCGGCCCGATTTGCATGGCGTAACGTCGGCAGATGCGTGGGCAGGGAATATTGGCACAGTCTCTCGGTGCGTGACTTTCGGAATATCATGCGCGTCGAAGAGATATTCGAGGCGCTCTTCGCGCACATCGAGCTTTCGACAAACGGGGGGGATATTCGTCCCGTAATGACGGTGTTCCCCCCTGGGAAGGAAGGCGGGTGTGTCCGAATATGGAATCACCAACTCCTGCAATATGCCGGTTACCGGCTTCCGGAGGGCGGGTTCCTGGGGGATCCCGGCAACGCCGAGCTTACGGAAGTCGCCCTGCGTCTCGGCTGGGAGCCACCCACTCCGCGCACCCGGTTCGATATCTTGCCGCTCATCGTTCAAATGCCGGGCTTGCAGGCACAGTGGGCGGAAATTCCACGTTCCCTTGTCACCGAAGTCCCGATCCACCATCCCGGCTTACCGTGGTTTGAGGAACTTGGTTTGAAATGGTTTGCGCTTCCTTCCGTCTGCAACCTGGCGCTCGATGCGGGGGGCGTCGTCTACCGAGCCGCGCCCTTCTCACGATGGTATACCAGCCCTGAAATTGGAGCACGTTATCTGGGCGCTTCGGACCGATACAATGTCCTTCCGGAAATTGCCCGCAGAATGGGCCTGGACACGAGCAGCGCGCGCACCCTCTGGAACGAACGTGCCGCGCTCGAGCTCGATGTCGCGGTTCTGTCCTCCTTCGACCGGCATAGTGTCAAGATCATGGACGCGCCCCATACCATGCACGCCTTTCAGCGTTTCGAAGCGCAGGAGCGCAAGGTGGGGCGAGAGTTTTACGCCCGATGGATCTGGATCTTTTCGTATCTGACGCGGTCGACCGGAGCGGAGATTCATCCCTCCCGCTGGAACGCGGACACGGTCAAACCGAACTATTCCCGACAGCCGGATCCCTGGATCGCGTGGTTTGGAGAGAAGTAACGCGCGGAGCCATCACGACCGCGCCTCCCCAAGTAGAAAGCAAACGATGAGTCATCGCGAATGCGCAAAAGCATTCGCGATGACTCTTTTTACCGGCGTGCGCTATCCCTGGGAAGCGACCTTCAGTGAATGCCGACTATCTTGAAGTCGCTGGGAAGCCCGTGCAGCAGGTAGCCATACCCCGTTGGAGTGACCCCGTTCATCAGAACGTAGGAGACATCCCCCGTCGCCTGGTTCTGAAACACCAGGTCGGCATGGCCGTCCCCGTTGAGGTCCGGAGTGCCCACCAGCGTATAGCCCGCTGGAAGCGAAGCAAACAGCACATGGAACCCATTGGCAAGAGGCGTCAGACCGTTCATCAGTTGATATGTCACTTCGCCCGTTGTCTTGCTCTGCCAGACGAGGTCGGGATGGC
>JBBRKX010000220.1:0-7287 GCA_038231675.1 Chthonomonadales bacterium
CCCATTCGTTAAACACGCGTGGGCGCGTATAGTGCGGATATTCCAACAGGTCTTCGGCAAACGTATCCTTGTTCGGCGCTTCTTCGTCCCCCAGCGCGCCTGGCTGCAGACGGGTCAGGGCATCCACCACCACAAGCGCCGGCAATTCTCCCCCGGTAAGAATGTAATCGCCGATCGAGATCTCATCGGTGACAAGGTGAGCACGCACACGCTCATCGACGCCTTCGTAATGGCCACAGAGAATCACGATATGATCCTCTCGGGCCCACTCCCGTGCGATCTCCTGCGAAAACCGTGGTCCGCGCGGATCGGTGATGACCACTCTCGGCCCGCGCCCTATCTCCTGATGAATCGGTTCCGTCTCAGGCTCAACCGCAGTTTCCGCACCGCGGTTCTTCGCGGTATCGAAAGGCGCGGAATCGGCGCTGGGAAGAGCATGGATGTGCTGTAAGGCGCTGAAGATCGGTTCGATCTTCATCACCATGCCGCCGCCGCCGCCATAAGGCGTATCGTCCGTGGTCCGATGCCTGTCCACCGTATAATCGCGCAGGCCGATCACCTGGATCGTTATCAGGCCGCGCTCCCGCGCGCGTTTAACGATGCTGTGATCGAGAGCCGCCTCCACCATCTCGGGAAAAACCGTGATAATGTCAATCCGCATTGGGCGTCTGCTCTTCCGGAAGCAGCCCAGGCGTCGGTGTCACAACAATCTTTCGCGCGGCAATATCGATATTTCGAACGACATCTTTGACCGCAGGCAGCAAAATCTCTTCCTTGCCCGATCCGATCACATAAACATCCTGCTCGGTCCCGCGCAAAATCGTCGTCAGGGATCCTAAGACGCGTCCCTCAGCCGTTTCTACCTGGCACCCGACCAGATCGTGAATATAAAATTCATTTGCGGGCAGGGGTACGGCATCCGCTCCACGCACTTGAACCAGTGTGTTCCGCAACAGGTCGACGTCCTCGATGGACGAGACGCCACGCAACCTCAGCAAAATCTGGTTCTTATGTTGGCGCGTGCTTTCGACGTCGAAAAGCCGCCCCTCGCCCGATGGCCATCGGAGACACAACTGCTTGCATCGCGCGAAACGGTCGGGGAAATCGGTTTCCAGGCGGACTTTTATCTCGCCTTTAATCCCGAAGGGTGACGTGACTTCCCCAACCGTAAGGCTCCATTCCTCAAGCACTGTATTCACCGATCGACGCAATCCGTCTAGGCGATGATTTCGACATAGACCTTGCGCTTGTCTTTCATGGCGACCGACTTCACGACGGTTCGCAAAGCATTTGCGATACGTCCCTGCTTGCCGATCACTTTCCGAGATCGCCGGGGGCGACGCGCACCTCGTAGGTTGTCGCTTCTTCCTGCGGAACTTCGGTTATATTGACTTGATCGGGCTCATCTACGAGCGCCTTCACAAGGTATTCGATAAGCTGTTGCAACGAGATTCTCCTCCACGTTCAGGTTATATACTAGCAGCCCGATGGGTGGGGGTTCCTATAGGGTCTTTGCAGCTTCGCGCGCCGCGGTTTTGGCCGCTTCCAGGCGATCCAGAACGCCTTCTTTTCTAAGAAGGGCACGGGTGATGTCCGTAGGTTGCGCGCCATGTCCCAACCATCGCAATGCCTTGTCCGCATCGATCTTCACAACAGGCGGATTCGCGCAGGGATCATAGTGACCGATCGTTTCGATAAAGCGACCGTCGCGTGCTTCGGTGCTGTTGGCGACCACTACGCGGTAGAACGGACGCTTCTTCACTCCCATGCGCTTTAAGCGGATCTTTACTGGCAAGGCTGTCTCCTCCTAGGATAACAAACAGAGATATGTCAGCGGGAAAACGGGAAGCGGGTAAATCGCCCGCCGCTTTTACCGCCTTTCGGCATCTTTCTCAGGGCTCCGACCGCTCGCGCAGGCGACAATTTGCCGCCGGGGGCCTGGGCCATCATCGAGCGGATCATTTTCCGCATCTGCTCGAATTCGTTTAAAAATTGATTGACGTCCTGGACGGCCTGACCACACCCGGCGGCGATCCGGCGGCGACGCGGCCCGTTGATCAACGCGGGATTGCTCCGCTCGTACGGCGTCATCGATTGGACGATCGCCTCTTTGCGGGAGAGGATTTTCGGATCGATATTCGCTTCGTCCAGCATCTTGCTGTTCACGCCCGGAAGCATCTTCAGCATATTCTCGATCGGACCCAGCTTTTTCATCTGCTGCATCTGGTCCAGAAAGTCGTTCAAATCGAACTTATTCTGAGCGAGCTTCTTTTCTAGCTCCGCAGCTTTCTTTTCATCGATTGCCTCATGGGCCTTTTCGATAAGACTGAGAATGTCGCCCATTCCGAGGATACGGGAAGCAAGACGATCCGGATAGAAAAGCTCCAGCGCATCGAGCTTTTCGCCAACGCCGAGAAATTTGATCGGCACCCCGGTGACTTCGCGAATGGAGAGCGCCGCGCCGCCGCGCGTATCGCCATCCATCTTCGTCATCACAAACCCCGTAATGCCAAGCTTACCGTGAAACTCCTGAGCGAAATTAACCGCGTCCTGGCCGACCATCGCGTCGACAACCAGCAAAATCTCGTGCGGCTTTACCCACGCCTTCATCTGGCCCAACTCGTCCATCAGCTCTTCGTCGAGATGAAGGCGACCGGCGGTATCGAGAATGACGACGTCGTTCCCATTTTGCTTCGCTTGAGCGATCGCCTGCCGCGCGATCGACGGGGGCGACTTGCCCTCTTCCGGTGGGAGCGAGAACACCGGAACGTTCACCTGCTCGCCAAGCACATGCAGCTGTTTCACGGCGGCCGGGCGGTAAATATCGCACGCGACCATCAGGGGATTGCGACCCTGCTTTTTGAACCAGCCCGCAAGCTTTCCGCTAAGGGTGGTTTTTCCCGCGCCCTGAAGCCCACACAACATGATTACCGTGGGCGGCTCCGCCGCGAGTTCGAGCTTGCTTTCCGATCCCCCCAACAACGCGACGAGTTCGTCATGAACGATCTTCACCACTTGCTGAGCCGGAGAAAGGCTTTCGAGGACATCCGTGCCGACGGCTTTCTCTTTGACCCGGCCGATGAACTCCTTCACCACTTTCAGGTTGACGTCTGCTTCCAGCAACGCAAGCCGCACTTCACGCATGGCTTCGCTGACGTCTGCTTCCGAGACGCGTCCTTTGCCGCTTAGCCGGCGGAAAACATTCTGGAGTTTATCAGATAAGCTGTCGAACATAGGTTCGCACCTGAACTCTTTTAATAATGGTCCCAAAAAACAGCATAACGCCCGATTCCGCCCAGTTGAATCCTGGTACCGCATGGGCGATATCGGGCGCACGGGAAATCTAGGTTGCAAACGGCGCGCACTGTCTTATATTCGCAATGGGCGACTGGGATTATACCGGATGGAGGCGCGGTTTGTCAATGCCGCGCACCGGCCCATCCGGAACGCAGAGCGCAATGAACGTGGAGTCAAGAGAAAAACAGAGCGGGGAGGACTTCCATGAGAAGCCTCTAATGCCTCGCGGAGGGAACCGCCCCTTCGCGCAGCATCCAGATTTTATCCCCCTGGAGCGGCCCGAATATCTCCTTGTGACCGCCCGGCCAATCGACTTCGATCTTGTCTGCGGCCTGAGCGCTTCCCAGCCCAAAATGCAGGCGCCGGTCCGACTGGGAACAGTAGCTGGAGCCGCTGCGGGCCGTATCTGACTGCGAAGCGCCGCCTGTCGTCACGCGCACCTGCGCCCCATAGCCGTCCCGATTGCTTTTGGTGCCGACCAGTGCAAACGTTATCCAGTGATTGTGCGGGGAGGATTCATTGTGCAATAGATGGGGAGCCCCTGTATTCTGTATGAGCAGAATATCGGGCCGTCCATCGTTGTCGAAATCGCCCCACGCCATGCCACGCCCAACTAGCATCTGCGCCAATCCTGATCCTGCCTGCCCGGTAACGTCTACAAACGTGCCGTCATGCCGATTGCTGAAGAGCTGCGTGGGCTGAAGGACATGCTGGACGGGCAGACTCCGTTCCGTCATATCGTCCGTGTGCCCGTTTGTGATGATCGCATCTTTCCAGCCATCGTTGTCCATGTCGCAAAACAGCACGCCGAATGTGACAAAAGGCATGCTCGGCTGCTGCACGCCCGCTTGCTGGGCTACGTCCGCGAACAGTCCCGGCCCGATTTCACGGTGCAGTCCGACGCCCTGATAGGCGAAGTTCCCTATGAGAACACCCAGAGCGCCGTCGTTCTTGTAATCGACAGCGTCGATGCCCATTCCATTGCGTGGGAGTCCATTCTCGCCAAGGGCGAGCCCGCTTTCCACCGAGACGTCCTTGAATTTACCGCCGCCCTGGTTTTGATAGGCATTGTTCGGCTCGCCATCATTGGCGACAATGAGATCCATCTTGCCGTCATGGTTGAAATCCACGGTGCAGACGCCGAGCGCCTTCCCCTTGTCGTTCCAGAGCCCGGCCTTGCGCGTCACATCCGTAAAATGGCCTCCGCCTTCATTATGGTAGAGCCGGCACGACTCGCCGGGATAGGCTTCGGGAGTACAATATATTTTGGTCTGGCCGCCGCAATAGAGGTCGGTCGCGAGCGTCCACTTACAGTAATGACAGACGAACAAATCCAGTTTGCCGTCGTTGTCATAATCCAGCCAGGCCGCGCTGGTGCTCCATCCCGATCCCGCGAGGCCCGACGTCCGAGTCACATCGGTGAAATGTTTGCCATGGTCATTGTGGAACAGGTGATTCCCGCCTACGCCCGTGATCAAGACATCGTCAAAGCCGTCGTTGTCATAATCGCCGATACTGACGCCCATACCCTGTAGGGAGATGTCCAGCCCCAACCGTGCGGTAACATCGGTGAAAGTGCCGTCATGATTGTTGTGGTAGAGGGCCAACCGCGGCCGTCCTCCCGTAAGCGCATGCCCTGGCCACCAATCGCCATTGACGAGGAGGATGTCCTGATAGCCGTCATTATCATAGTCCAGAAACGCGCCTCCGCCTCCGGCCGCCTCCGGAAACAGCTTGCCTCCAAATGCGCCGTCGGAGCGCCGCCATGCGATTCCGGCCTGCGCGGTCACATCGACGAAATGAAACGCGGGAACGCTTCCCCTGGCCCTGCCCACATGGTTCACCGCATTGTATTTCCGGCCACAGCCGAAAAGCAGGCCGGTCAGCAGGGTCGATAATATGATTATGAATGTAGCGTAGTCGTGCTTCCGCCCTTTCATTGCGATTTATGTTCCGGCAGTCCCCAGCCAAAGTGAGCATAGAACTGTTTTAAAGCGGTCTGAATCGAGGCCTCTTTCGGTGCAAGCCCGGCAGCGATCTGGTATTGCGTCATGGCTCCCGCGTAATCTCCACTGGATGCTAGAAAGCGCGCCAGCGCGGCATACGATTTGGCCTCCGTCGGATGGTGCGTCACCTCTTCGGAAAGGCGGGTGTATCTTCGGTTTCGCGCATCGAGTTGCTTATACAAGGCAAGCTGTTGCGTGCTAAGATCGGTCTTGCCAAGGAGGGCATAGACCTGTCCGAGACCATACCGTGCATCCAGGCTCGCGGGGTTTAACATGAGTAGCGCATCATAAGCCTGCGCCGCCAGGCGGTAGAGGTGCTGCTGGCGGTAAATAATGGCAGCCGCGCGATATATATCCTGATCCTTAGGATTAATATCAACAGCCTTTTCCAGCAGGGATCGTGCGCGATTTATGTCCGGATGAGAAAAGGTGGCATTCATCAGGGTCACTCCCAGCAAGCGATTTGCCAGGCCGTTGCTCGGGTCCCTGCGAAGAATACTTTCGAGAGTCTGGTAACCGGCATCGAGTGCACCGCTTTCCACTTGAATGGACGCAAGTTGGAGATAGGCGTTCATGACGCCAGGCCCGCCCTGAATTGCCTTCCTGGCCGTAGCTTCGGCTTTTGGAAAATCCTTCCAGTCCTGGTACCGATGCGCGAGTGTGGACAGGCTAAGAGCAGTTTGCGCGCCCTTGTCCACTCCCTTCGCCAACCACCTAAATGCCTCTGGCCTGCGGTGGGCGGCGAACGCCGTATCCGCCAGACCGAGATAGGCGTCGGAATCGTCATGGTGTTCTTGCAGCAGATTCAGATAGAGCCTCTGGGCTTCACCGAACCGAGCTTCCCGACGTAAGCTCTCTCCCAGGACGAGTCGCGCCGAACGGTCCCCAGGAACGCGTTGAAGAATAGCCAGAGCCAGCGCTTCCGCTCGCCACAGATCCCCTATATCAAGCGCCGTACTCGCGGCCCCCTCGAGCGCCTGAAGCGAAGCCGTCGGGGGCAAAGTGTAGAGAGAAGCGTGCGCGATGCGTAGACTCGCTGCGTTGTCGGAAGGCAG
The DNA here is from genome assembly GCA_038231675.1 of Chthonomonadales bacterium. Taxonomy (GTDB): domain Bacteria; phylum Armatimonadota; class Chthonomonadetes; order Chthonomonadales; family Chthonomonadaceae; genus JBBRKX01. Next base: position 6,359 of record JBBRKX010000220.1, read on the forward strand.
AGGCGGTGGTGCGACCGGCAGTTCAGCCTTTGAGTCGTCCATTGCAAGCACAGGGGAGACTGAAGGACTACTGATGTACTTCTGAAGGAGCAGACGAACGATAAGAACTCCTAGAAGAAGTAGGCCGAGCAAAATGCCGCGTGCCGCTGTCCTGGACCGGGAAGCAGAAGAGGGTTTGTCTTTCATCGATTCAAGGATACGATTTTTCGCCATCTATTGAGTGAATTCGGTGTACGTGTCGAAGTAAGAGGATAAATAATACGAGATAAGAACGCCCGTGTGCGGCCACGTCCTGATAGTCAAAGGAGCGGTCTCAACGGCAACGTCGAGACCACTCCGTCGGGTGATGGTTAGTCGCTCTATCCCGTGGAAACCTGCATGGCTTCCACTCTACTCTCCAAATTTACTAGAAAGGACCACAGTTCTGGTCGCCGACGATATACGACACGGGCGTGTTGAACAAGAGTGTCCCCTTTTTGTCCTGACAATTTTCATTCATCATGTTGGCCATTTCCCCCCATGTTACCGCATCCCAGCTCATGGCTTTGACGTGTCCATCCGCAAACAGGAAGTCGTTCCTGCCCGTGTGCCATTCCGTCTGTTTTGCATCCTTATTGATATGCCATTGCCAGTCACGAGTCCGCCAGCCGCATCCAGACTCATAGCCACAGTCCCACCAGGCCGTACCGCTATCCCCCATGAGAATGGCAGACGATACCTGAGTAAAGGCCGCTTCTTTTGCACCGTAGTCGGATACGTAGTTGAAAGCATAGCTAAACTGTTGGCTGCCATTGCTGGTATTGGTGCCGCCATTGCTGTAAGGATCGGCAAAACCGTTGTTATTCAGCGAGGGGCAGATGTAGATCTGCTGGTTCTTGGTATAAGGCATCAGCGCGTTGGAAATCCAGCCATTGAAGCCGAAATCCTGA
>JBBRKX010000221.1:0-7286 GCA_038231675.1 Chthonomonadales bacterium
CTGAGCGGGACTGTCCGGCTCGACCGAGACGAAGTAGATGGCGCTGTCCTCCGCAAGCTGAAACTGGCGCGTCACCCTCCGCGGCAAGGGCACCTGCTGACCCGCCACTCCGAGGTAACCGCGCTTGATCTTGCCATCCCGCATCAATCGGCCGGCGACATATTTCGCGGTATTGATGGCGATCGCGAAGCAGAGCCCCTGCGCCGATAGGATCGTCGCCGTATTGACGCCGATGACTTCGCCGCGCGAGTTGACCAGCGGACCGCCGGAGTTTCCCGGATTCAGGGCCGCATCCGTTTGCAGGATATTGTCCATAAGCCGGCCGGATTGCGACCGCAGCGACCTGCCGAGCGCGCTCACCACGCCCGCCGTAACCGTATACTGAAAACCATACGGGTTGCCGATGGCGATGGCAAGTTGACCCACGCGCACCTGTTGCGAATCGCCGAGGTGGGCCGCGACAAGGTCGGGCGCGTCGATCCGAATCACCGCAATGTCGGTGTCCGGATCCTCGCCGATGAGTTCGGCCCGATACTGCCGGCCATCGGCAAGCGAAACATCCATGAGCGTCGCGCCATGCACGACATGGCTGTTGGTGAGAATATACCCGTCCGGCGTAAAGAGGAAGCCCGATCCGCTGCCCTGAAGCTCACGCGGAGAGGTGCGGTCCTGCATGCCACCCGCCTGTTTCCGCTGGCCGACCTCGATGTAGACTACGGAAGGGCTGACGGTTTCCGCAGCGTGGATAACCGCCGTGGAATAGGCGTCCAGAAGAGAAGCCTCCGTTTGCGACACGGAGGGTGCGGGCTGCCCGGGCCCCAACGTTTCTTTGGCATGGCTCGTAAATTCTTGAATCGGATCCATAACGCTCCCCGGATTTCTAAAGGGAAAGGCACGGCATACGCCCGTGCCGGAAAAAATGTCCTATAGTTCTTAATACGGTTTGACTGTATAATAAAGTAACCACTAATTTTGTAGGAGTAGCGCCATCATGACCCTGACCTCCCCGAACGAAGCGCGGACCGATTCCGCGCACCCGGGCGCGGTGCCCGATGCCCGAGGACGGTACGGAGCGTTCGGAGGCCGATTTGTGCCGGAAACGTTGATTCCGGCGTTGGACGAGCTTGCCGCCGAATATGCTAAGGCGACATCCGATCCTGCTTTCGACGCGGAATTGCGCTATTATCTCAAAGACTTCGTCGGCCGGGAAACACCCCTCTACCATGCCGAGCGCCTATCGGGAGAGCTGGGAGCGAAGATCTATCTGAAGCGCGAAGATCTCTGCCATACCGGGGCGCATAAGATCAACAACACCATGGGACAGATCCTCCTGGCGAAACGCATGGGGAAGCCACGCGTCATCGCCGAAACGGGCGCCGGGCAGCACGGCGTGGCGACCGCGACGGTGTGCGCCCGCTTTGGGCTCCAGTGCGATGTCTATATGGGAGAGGAAGACGTCTACCGCCAGTCGTTGAATGTCGCGCGCATGAAACTGCTCGGCGCAAAGGTGATCACGGTCACCAGCGGAACGCGTACCCTCAAGGACGCGACCAATGAGGCGATGCGCGATTGGGTCACGAATGTCCGCGATACGCACTACATCATCGGCTCCGTGGTCGGTCCGCACCCATACCCCATGATCGTGCGCGATTTCCAGTCCGTGATCGGACGCGAGGCCCGCGCACAGGTTCTTGCGCGCGAAGGCAGATTGCCCGATTATGTGGTCGCCTGCGTGGGGGGCGGCTCCAACGCCATGGGGATATTCACTCCATTCATGCAGGATGAGAGCGTGCAATTGATCGGCGTGGAAGCGGCGGGCGAGGGGATCGAGACCGGCCGGCACTGCGCTCCGCTCACGGCGGGAACGCCCGGCGTGTTCCAGGGCTCGGCCAGCTATCTCATCCAGGACGCGGATGGCCAGGTGGCGCCTTCTCACTCCATCTCCGCGGGGCTCGACTATCCCGGGGTGGGTCCGGAGCACTCCTACCTGAAGGACCTTGGCAGGGCCCAGTACGTTTCCGTTACGGACAACGAAGCTCTCGCGGCTCTGCAGCATCTCGCCCACAAGGAAGGGATCATCGCCGCGCTGGAGTCCTCCCACGCGCTTGCTTACCTGGACTATATGAAACCACGTCTTACGCCCGAGTCCATTGTGATCGTCAATCTGTCCGGGCGCGGCGATAAGGACATGGATACGGTAGTGCGCTCGCTCGGATTGGTGTAGCGCATATTCGAAAATCGCCCCGGTATCGGAAGAAGATTTCGCGCAGGATTTTGCGCGGAGACCGGCGAATCGGCGTGCATGCGTCTTTCAACTCCTTCCGAATCGGGGCCATCGATCGGCCAAAAATCCCGCGCTTTTTCTGCCCGCTGGTCGCGTCTTGTGCGCGCATACCAGGGGGCACTGGGTCTCGTGGTTCTGGTGCTTCTCGCGTCCCTGCCCATCGGCTTCCATGCCGGGGGCATGCGCGTCAGCCTTTACAGCCCCTACTTCCGATCCTGGGACAACTTCGCGAATATCTTCCGGCAGACCTCGATCACCGGCGTGCTGGCTGTTGGGATGACCTTTGTCATCCTGAGCGGAGGCATCGACCTTTCCGTGGGCTCCGCCCTCGCGCTTTTAAGCTGCTCGGCCGCACTACTTGCCCGACGGCCGGATCTCTCGCTCCCGCTCCTCGTTCTAATGGTGCTCGCTCTGGGCGCTCTGGTCGGGGCGCTGAACGGCGCCATCGTGGCGAAAGGCCGCTTTCAGCCGTTCATCGCGACGCTCGCCACCATGGTCACGCTACGCGGGCTCGCATTTCGCGTTACCGGCAGCAATATCATCACGGACCCGACGCTGGAGCAGAAGTTTCGGCTCTTCGCGGGGAACATCTCCCTCCCGATTCCTGCATTTCTGTGGGGGCTCGCTGGCACGGATCGCCTCTGGAACCCCGTGCCGGTGTTTGCCGTGTTCTTCCTGGTTGCCGTCGCCGGGTCGCATATCTTGCTGACGCGCACGCGCATCGGGCGGCACATCTTCAGTATCGGCGGGAACGAGCTCGCAACGCGGCTGTCCGGTATTTCCGTCGACCGCAGCAAAATCCTCGTTTATGCACTGAACGGTCTGCTGGTCGGCCTTGCCGCGCTGATGTTTACGTCCCGAACCAATTCGGGAGACCCCGGAAGCGGCATCGGGTTCGAACTGGACGCGATTGCCGCGGTTGTGGTCGGCGGCACCACGCTAACAGGCGGACGCGGCTCGATCGTCGGCACTTTGATCGGCGCGCTTTTCATCGGCGTCCTCAACAATGTGCTGCAACTGAACAGCATCGACCGCTACACGGCGCTCGCGCTGGAGGGCCCGATCATATTGCTTGCCGTGGCGCTGCAACGGGGTCGCGAACGTTAAGGGAGTTTTTCATGCAGCCCTACGACGGCATGGGCAGGCTCTGAAGCGTATGGAGAGGAAGAGGTTTGTTGCAAAGCTGCCGCATGTTTCATAGACGCACGGAGCAATACGAGAAAGAGGCAATAACCGCATGAGTGTGCGCACTGATGCGCCGGCTTCCGGGTCACCGGCTTCTGAAGCGGCGTTGCGGCGTGACTGGACGCTATTCACGCTGTTGACATTTCTGTTTGCGTTTGGGTTTGCCGTGTACAGCGGCGTCTTTCAAAATTTTCTGCGGGACGTGGTGAAGTCGGGGCCACAGCAGTTGGGTAATCTGGAAGCGTGCCGGGAGATCCCCGGACTGCTGGCCGCAGTGATGGCGGGAACGCTGGTGGCGCTTGCCGAGTCACGCGTGGCGGGGTTGGGACTGATGATCGCCGGGGCCGGCATTGCCGCGACTTCCTGGGTCCCGCACTTCGCTTTGCTGGTGATGGTGACGGTCTTCTGGTCGGTTGGCTTCCATCTGTGGGTGACGATGCAGCCCGCCATTACGCTCGCGCTGTCGAAGGGGCTAGAGGGAGGAAGGCATCTGGGGCGCATGTCCGCCGTGGGCGGGGGCGCAACCCTCGCCGGTCTGGGAACCGCCTGGGCTATCTCACAGCTTCTGCCCAAAAGCGTTTATAGCACCTGCTTTTACCTTGCCGGCGCGACGATCTTCACCGCCGGGCTACTCTGCATGCCGCTGTCCGCGCATGCGGAAGGCACGACCCGCGCCCGCCTGATCCTTCGACGCGAATACGGTCTTTTCTATTTCTTGACTTTTCTCGAAGGCTGCCGCCGCCAGATTTTCAGTATCTTCGCCTCGTTCGCGTTGGTGCTGATCTACGGTGTGAATGTCAACACCATGCTGGTGATCCAGTTCGTCAACTCGATCATGATCGCGTTGACCGCGCCGGCCATCGGCAAACTGGTGGACCGTCGCGGAGAACGCGGCCCGCTTACCTTCTACAGCATTGGCCTCATTCTGGTCTTTCTCGGCTATGCCACCTACCATAATAAGTATGCCTTGATCGCCCTCTTCTTAATCGACAACGTCCTGTTCACGTTCGGCGTCGGCTTTACAACGTACTTGAACCGGATCGTTCGGCCAGGCGAGTTGACTCCCTGCCTTGCCATGGGAACGACGATGAACCATATCGCGGCCGTCACCGTGCCGGTCGCGGGCGCATGGCTATGGGTGCATTACCATAACTATCAGATCCCATTCCGAGTGGGAGTATTCATCGCGTTGATCGCGCTGATCGCGAACCACTGGCTGCCGCGCGAGGCGGCCTGGAAATCCAGGGCGCATCCGGTGGTTCCGGAGACGCCCCCTCAGGAAGAGACCGCGACGATCATCACCCCGTAAACAGGCGCTTCGTCATCAGAACTGGGATCATTCATCACGGCGCCAGGACGCCCGCCTCCGTGCTTGACCGGCTGGTAATCGCGGGGGAAGAGGGAGCCGAGAGGGCAGGCACGCTGTTGTCCTTCAGGAAGGCCGTTACGGTGGCATTGAATTCCTGCGCCTCTTCATCATGCGGCAAAAGTCCGCTGTCTTCGAAGACACGCAGCTTCGCCTCCGGCTTCGCGGCTAGGAACGCCTGTGCGTTTTCCACTGGCGTCAACCGCGCGAAACGGCCCCATACGATCAGATTCGGCTGCTGAATCTCCGGATAGTCTTCTGTGATGTCGCAGTTCAGTAATCCGGATATAAAAGAGCGTAGCGCGTACTGCCCTCCAGACTGATGCGCGGATTGATAGTAGTGTTCCACCAGAGCCGGCGTGACGCGCATGGGATCGAAATACAGGTTCTCCCGCATATACGCGCCGATGTACTTGTATGAAGCGATGCCGTTGTAGACGCTGGTTCCGATCGCCGGCAGGCTAAGCGCTCCATAGGCAACACGGCTCCAGACCACCGGACGCTTTTGTAGTTTCTCGAGGCCGGTGGGGCAGACCATCACCAGCTTCTCGATCAGTTCAGGTCGCGCACGGGCGATCTTCGTCACAAACGCGGAACTGAGCGAACTGGCGACAACATAAGCCGGGGCCTTCACGATGTCGCGCAGGAAATCGGTGATGGCGAGCACCATCAGATCCGCCGTATAGTTGATGTCTCGCCGGTCCGACTTGCCGAATCCCGGCAGATCGATCGCGTAAACTCGGAAATGATCCGAGAGGGCGTCGAAGTTGCTTCTCCATTCATAGGAGGATTCGCCCGCGCCGATCCCATGCACCAGCAGCAGTGGCTGACCCTCGCCGCGCACCTGATAGAATATGTCGCCCAATGCCCAGGGATACTGGCCGGAATCACCGGGCAAGGAGGCCGTCAATTCCTTACGGCGGAGTCCGATGGCGAAATTCACGGCGGCGGGTATTGCAAAAGCCGCTCCCAGGAGCGCCACGGATCGCTTAAGAGTTCCCATTCCAGTGTTATCCCCTCTAAAATGCCTGTACCGAAGTGGCGCCATATTTATTGAGCAGGTCCATGACTTCCGCTTCGGCAAGCGGTCCCGCCAATGCAACGGCGAGTATCGGACCGCCCGTGTCCAGATGTCCGGTCAAATGGCGCGCATGGTCCGGAGAAACGCCCAGATCCACGAGATACCCATAGACAAGGCCCGTTACACCGCCCGCCGCGCCAGTCGCCGCCGCCAATCCCGCGACGAGTGCGCCTGAGCCGGCCACAAATCCGACGCCGGGAATGGCAATGGTCGCAAGGCCCAGCAGAATGCCCACGCCCAGTCCGATTCCCGTGCCCTCCAGCGCTCCTTTGCCGGCATCGCCGGCGGTCGTCGTGCTCAGGCCGTCGGCGGAAGTCGGCCGGCCCCTGTGCATATCCACGATATGCGCATGCGAATCGTTCAGCACCACTTCCTCCGGCGTGTCTGCGGGCAGCGACGGCGTTCCGGAAGGCGCGGTAATCACCGTTCCCTCGGGGGTGGTGATGCGCATTGATCCATGCTCCACGACGACTCTATCGATCTCATCCAGGGGTTCCGTCGGGCCATGTCGCGTGGCTTCCGGCTGGCCGACCAGAGCACCTTGCATTCCTATAACATCGCCCGGCATTTGCACCGAGGAAGAAGTCACCACGTCGGGGATAGGAATGTCGGCGGGCACGAAATTGGGACGCCCCGTAACAGGATCAATGGTCGTGACGACCGGTGGGGGCGGGGGAACTCCGGTATTTCCCGCAGTCACCTGCGCCAGTCGCTCCGGCGCCACCAGACTGACTGCCGTGGCCGGAACACCGTGATCCAGCAAGGCGCCTACCGCGCGTTCAACATCGCCATCGGTCGGAAAGGTTGCGTAAATGGTTGTAGACATTTTTTTTATCACTCTCCAGAAGTTCCTTCCCCTCACACCGGCGGTGAAGGACAGGCCGTAATCCAAACGGGGTGGGACTCCTCTTCTATGTACTGGAGGACGACCGGCAAACGAGCGAGGTTCCTGAAATTGATATTCAAAGGATTGTCCGGCGCGTGTTATCGGGGAACGACACGCCCTGTGCAAACGTCCAATTGATAGAGTCAGGCCCCACAATCTGCATTGGAGCGGGAAAATCTATTCTGGGGTATTGCGAAGGGAGGTGTGCGCATGGACGCATCGTGGCTGGAGAGCTTCAAGGGACAGCATTGCACCGTGCTTACTATCACGGAGAATGAGCGCAGCGATACCGGGACGCTGGTTCGTGTGGCGGACGGCTGGCTGCAGATGATCAAGGACAACGGCGAAATGATTCTGATTCCCTGGTCCGCAATTCGACAGGTCAAAATGCTGGACATGACACAAACGGTGCCTTCGCTGGACCGCAGAACTCTGCCTCCGCTGGACACACATATCTATGAGCCGAACGCGCAGACGCTGTAAA
>JBBRKX010000222.1:0-7278 GCA_038231675.1 Chthonomonadales bacterium
CCTACATCGATGACTACGGATGGTGGCCTATGCTTGAACGCGCGTTTCAGAAAGAAGCGATCCCGCCCGACCGGATGCCGGATGTGCTGGCGACGGTTCGCGCTGCGGCGGACGCCGCGCGATGAGCCTGCCGCCACCGCGAACTGCTGGGAGAGCGGCAGACGCCTGTCTGAGTACCAAAGGTCTGCCCTGGCGCTATTGACATCCGCAAGTCGTGGGATTACAATAAACATGTATTCAGGGACGTGATAAACGCCCCCTTCGCCCGATGGCAATCAGGATGCAAAGGCGAAAAAAATACAAACCCAAGGAGGTACGACCACGCGCTTTCAAGTTTGGGAGTACCGAACTCCGTGGAAAACGTACGCGAAGGGATGAGATACGATGACGCCACCTGATCGTTTTGTGTGAGGCCGCACGGTGAAGATGAGGCCGACCAGCAGGTCGTGAATCCGCCTGGATACCCAATAAGCGGTAGGCCGGAAGCAGGACACGAATCGCGAGGCGCGACGATACCGCGCTTAAATGTAGATCCCACTCACGGGAGTGGTAAGCACATGGTCTCATTGGATCGATACTAGAGATGACCGCCTCACGAATTGGCCCCATGATCCCCGGGGCCGCCAAAAGGGCCCTCGGAACAGAACAGTTCCGGGGGCTTTTTTAGCTTTACATCGAAATATTCTTGAAACCTCGCCCTCTGGAGAACCGTCTTGGATGGTGGAAGGAGTATTTTCCCAATGATGAATCTGGCTATGCGTTTATTTGGCAAGCGAGCCTTAAATAAAGTTGCTCACAAACATGTGCGAGAGGGCGGGCTGTTCGATATCCGGTTGGGGTTCGCGCTCCTTCGGGATCGCAGAGTGTCCGTCGCCACCAAGGCGCTCGCTCTTGCGATGGGGGCTGGACTGACCAGCCTCCTGGTAGCGGTGGAGTTCCCTCTCGAGGGCATTATGGCGGCGATGCTGCCGTTCGTCGGCTGGGTCATCGACGCTGCGGTGGATGGGATGGAGGTCTTGATCGTTCCGGTGCTGGCGGCGATGCTGTTTCTGCCGTATCTCGCCGCGAAGCCCGTCGTCGAAGAGATTCGCGGCGAGCGTGGGGGCATGGTGATCGATGTGGAGCCGATGGAAACGCCTGCGCGCGGACGTTTCGCGGTGAAATAATCGTGCGCTAGCTCCAGAGTTAGAAAACGGCGCTTTCGTAAAAGGAGACCGGATAGGGCACATTGCCCTATCCGGTCTCCTTTTGTTTGGAGATTTCTAAGATTGCCGATTCCCTGCGAATCCGCTGTCACGCGTGCCCGGCGTTTGCGTTTCCTTTCCAGTGTTGGGGGCGAGACGGGAAACATTGGAAGGCGGGACAAAGACGTCCCTGATCAGCGGTTTCCCGGCGGCGGGGCGGGGCTCCTACTTGATATAACAACGATGTGTAATGAAGGTATGCATCCTTTACGGAGCCGGAAACGGCACGTTCCAGACGTGATGTTCATGGCAAAGACGCTGGGGGCGCTGACGTCCGCGCCAGGAACATTACGACACGGGGAGTCCTCCCACAAGAGGGCTCCCCGTATTGATTCATGGTTGTATCCCGTCGGCCTTTTAGGGTACTCTGCACCATCGGAAACGCTGGAATGGAAATGCGGGATACGCGCTATGAGCAGAGAGAAGAGATCGGAACGGAGACCTATCATTCGTTCCACCACGATTGTGGCGGTTCGGCGGGAGGGGCAGGTCGCGCTGGCGGGCGACGGCCAGGTGACGCTCGAAAATACCGTCCTGAAACACAACGCCAAAAAGGTGCGCCGGCTCTACCAGAACCGGGTGATCGCCGGCTTCGCGGGATCCGTCGCGGACGCGCAATCCCTTGCGGACAAGTTCGAAAGCAAATTGGAAGCCGCCAGCGGCAATCTCACGCGCGCGGCGATCGAGTTCGCCAAGGAGTGGCGGACCGACCGCGTCCTGCGACGCCTGGAAGCCATGATGATCGTGACGGACGGAGAACGGATCTATATCCTGTCTGGAGACGGCAATGTGGTGGAGCCGGATGATGGTGTCGCGGCCATAGGCTCCGGCGGCTCCTTCGCGTCCGCCGCCGCGAAGGCGCTCGTGAAGAACACACAGATGTCCGCCAGGGAAATCGTGGAAGAAGCGATGCGGATCGCCGCCGAGATATGTATTTACACCAACGATAAAATCACGGTGGACTCACTGCCCTGAAGCCCACGGCTCTTTGAGGCCGCCGTGCCCACACCCACTTCTGTTCCCTCGCGCCGATGTGGCCGCGTGACGGGGCCAATTTTACGGAGAAAACAAGCGAACTTATGGAACGAACCTATATCATGGTGAAACCGGATGGAGTGGAGCGCCGGTTGGCGGGCGAGATCATCCGCCGCTTCGAAACGCGCGGCTTACGCCTGGTCGGACTCAAGCTGCTTCAGCCCGATCGCGCACGTGCCGAAGCGCACTATGCCGTGCATCGTGATCGTCCCTTTTTTGGGGAGTTGGTGGATTTCATCACGTCCGGGCCGGTTGTCGCCATGGTCTGGGAGGGAAGCGAGGCCATCAAGCTATGCCGTAGCATGATCGGCGCGCTGAAGCCCTGGGAAGCGCAGCCAGGCACCATCCGTGGAGATTACACCACGGAAGTGCAGACCAATCTGGTGCATGGCTCGGATGCACCGGAGACGGCGCAAAACGAAATTGCACTCTGGTTTAAGCCGGACGAACTTCTTCTCTGAGAGCCTCTTCCCCGACCTCACGCGCTGAGTGTGTGCGCGATCGATGGCCGACGGGCTGCCATGCCCTGTCGGCTATCGATTTGCTGCTCTTGTAGCCGCGTTGTTCGCTCATGCTGACCCAGAGCAGCGTGAGACACCCCGTTCCCACCACGCTGCAAAAGATGAGATGTATTCCCTGCATAAAGCCCGGCGCCATCGGATTGTCCTGATAGCGCACGCTTCCGCCGCCAGTCTCCTGCATCTCCATGTTCTCCACAAGGGCGCCTCCTTCGGACCAGACGATGTAGTTCATCGCCGCATAGAGGAAAAACGCGAAGTACGTCCACCCCAGCGCCGTGCGCCGGTTGGTGCTATAGCGGGAGCAGACCATTCCGAGCAGAATATACAGGCTTGCGGAAAGGACGAGCCTGACGGTAAGCCCGATCATCCACCAGCCCGGCGTAAAATTTCCCTGAACCAGTGCGATCGCGGGCATAAAGGAGAGGATGGCGAGCATCACCATCAGGAGCGCCACACCAAACTTACCAAGCACTACCTGTGCGTTTGAAAGGCGTGTCAGATAGAGATCCTGCCACGTCTGCTGTTCATACTCCTTGGCGAACGCGCCGGAGGAGAACGCGGGAACGATCAAAGGAAGGCCGATCATGGGGATCCAGATGAGGGCGAGGTTGGCGGGCATGATCTGGGTGATATAGGCCATCACGGCGGTTACAACGGCCCATATCGCGGTCGCACGCACCGGCTTTCGTCGGAAGAGGCTCTGCCTCAATTCGTTGACGAACACCGGGTTCAGGGTCATGACGCTCTCCGGATAGGCCCCATTCGGGACCACCGCTCGCGCTGAGCCCGAAAGATATGCTGGACAAGAAGGTCGTGCTCCCAGGGAGGCATCGGCAAGAATTCGCAGGCGATCTGAAGCCCCAGACCTCCCAGCACGGCAATTCGTTCGCTCACCCGCACACGGGCGAGCAGGGAACTGTCCGTGAGAGCGGGAACAGGGATACGTACCCGCACAACCGTTCCGGATTCAAAGGCATCGATCAGTCTGGCGCATTCCCCCGGCCGCATGGCATGCCCTACGCGCGCCCGAAGGCCGCCACCGGACAGATCGACCAACATTCCATGCAGCGGAGGAATAGGAGTTTTCATCGTGCCTGCGGCTTCGAACGTCGCGGGCATGTCCACGGAGGCGCGGACATGCTTTCTGCGCTGCACCCGGGCGAGCCAGAGTGGGCGGGGGACGGTCATAAGCCATTGGGAAGGGCATTCGGGGTCACGGCGTAGATCTTTTATCGGAGCGATAAATTGGTAGAGGGCGGTCGACCCGGCAAGAGCGACCGACACGGACGACCCCACCATGGGCCACTCTCCAGCCGCGCGTGAGCCAGGGGCATCCAGCGATTCGCCGGGCAGCTCTAATCCAAGCAACAGGGTGCGTTTTTCGACTGCCCGAAGAGACGCTTCCAGAAGGGGGCTTTCCCCGGGAACCATGCCGTCATCGGATATATGGACCGACTGGCCGGGCGCGAGCAGACGGTCGGCAAGAACGATCTCACCAGCATGCCAGTCCTGCACGGTTTTCCACTGACGAAAGCGGTGATTATTCTTGATGAGACTAACGGACACCAGGGCCGCGCCCAGGCACAATGGAGTCCAGAAAGCCCATTCCGTCAGTTGTACGCTGTCCGTTCCAGACATTCCAATCCCTCCCGCTCAAGCACTTTGACAGACAACCCTCGTGGTCTCCGAATGTTCGGAATACTACGCACGTCGCCGTGCCCATTTTCCCGACAAATGATGGTTGAGCGACGCATGGCGTCCAGGGACGGGCGTTGAGATCGCTATAGCCGGGTTATTCCATAAAATTACCGGCTGTTCAAGCAATAAGTTTCAGAACTTACGTAATCTAGCTCGCAACGTCATGGAGTGGTGAGGCGCGGCGTGGCCAGCCGCTTGTCGGCCAGCGCGAATTCGTGCTCCGCATCCACGAGCGCATCCTTCAGTTTATCGTCGCTAGGGTTGTTTTCTTTCGTAAGGAGATCGTGAAGCGTGCTGATCGCTTGCAGCAAAAGCGCGGAGCCCTGTTGATAATGCGCGCCGGTCACGTCCGGCTTGAAGGGCGGTGGGAGCTTGTCCAGGAAGTCGGCGGCGGCCTCCGCGCGGTCCTTCAAGTCCGCGGCCGTCCGCATAAGCGCGTTGTGCGAACGTTTGCCGAGCGCGCTATCCTGGTAAGCGAACTGCACCTCTTCCAGTATCGCCCGGAATCGGTGCGACATAGTGTGCATAACCACCACATAAGCGCCCGAGTACGTCTGCGTATCGGTGGATGCGATCAGCGCCTTCGCTTGCTGGATCTCGGCGATGGCTGCGGTGTATTTGGACCCATCGGCGGCGGCTCCCAGGATAAATACATGGGCAAGGCCAATGTGCGGAAGCGGACTGCCCGGTGCTCCTTTGACCGCTACGGTATAAGCCTCCTGTGCTTCGGGGAACTGGCTGTTCTTCACCAGTGCGTCGCCCATTTCCACTTGCGCGATGACATCGCCCGGGGCCAATCGGATCGCGGTCCGATAGGCGTCGAGGGCGCCGGTGATATCGCCCTGCGCCATCAGAGTCGCGCCAAGGAGCCTGTGCATGCCGGCATCCATGGGAGCGATTTCGATGCCTCGCAAGACCTCGGATTTTGCCGCCTCGCTCATTTTTCGATCCTGATAGGCCTGGATCAACTGACGTCGCAAATTCATTTCATGCGGATGATCGTTGATGGCGCGTCGCAGGGAAACGATGTAGTTTGCCTGATCGCCGGACTGTAGGTACTGAAGAGCTTGCGCCTCGTTGTCTTGCCGCCTGACCTCGGGGGGCGGAGGCGTGGAGGGATCCTGTGTATCGGCGCCATGCTCCTGAGTAAGAGCAGAGGGGGGAAGACTGGGGGCTGGCGCGATGGGCGTTTTCGTGACGTGTGCTTCCGATACGGGCGGGGGACGGACCGGAACCGAGGGCACGGTGTCCACGGTCGGCGGATCCTCGGAGGGATGGGGAGACTTCCGGACGGCGCGCGGCGCTTTGGTCAGATGCAATTGATCGGAGAGATGAGAAGGAAGTTTCATTTCGCCCATCAAGGCATCCACGGCGATGCTCGCCAGTTCATTGGGCTTGAGGCGTCGCCTGCCGATTTCGGTAGCCGTGCGGAGACGGTCGGAAGAAACGGTCGCCCATGCTCGGAGGCCGGTGCTGTGCTGCAGTGAAAACTCCGTCACGAGATCCTGTTTGTCCCGATGGACACCCAGAGTCAGGATATCGCGGGCTCCCAGAAGGCCGGCGATCGTATGGAGCGTTTCCTGGGAAATAGGTTCGATCAGGTCCACGGTCGCGAGCGTATGCTCATGAAGGGCCCGCTTGACGACAGGGTGGTCCGGGCTATAGGTCACGATTTGAAATCTGCCGGTCTGCAGCATCGCATCATGCAGCGTGGCGAGCATTCGGGAATCCATGTCCTCTTTGGCCACAGGCGACTTCGCATCATGTTGAAGTACGAAAAGCAGAACCGTTTTTTCCGTAGCCGCCGATTCGGAATCGATGATTAGCGAGGAAGCTTTCTGTTGCGCACACGCCGGAGCGGGCGAAACGCCGGCCGCCAGCACCGCCCAGGCGGAACATGCCAGGATACGGCTCCTGAACCGCCGGATCGGGCGCGCAAAATTTATTCTCCGGCGCATATCTTGATTCCGCTTTCGCACACGCGTATTCCGGTGAGGGCGAAGTCCGCTTGATGGCCGACCTTCACCAGATTCTTGTAGTGGTCGATCGCCATATTGAAGTTGGCAATGGCATTGCTCTTATCGCCGCGGCCCTGGTAGCATTTTCCGAGTTGTTGATACACATAGCCAGCATCGTCGCCTGCGGTGGGGAGCGCTTTGCGATAGGCAGTCACCGCTTTTTCGACCTCGCCGCGCTTCTTCAGATCATCCGCGATCGCGATGGTGGAGGCTCCCGATGTCTGGGAAGATTCGGGACCAGCCGTCGCCGAGGGCGCTGCATTACGAACCACCGTAATGTGAATTACCGGGGCAGTTCCGGTAGCCGTCTGATGCACGGCGTTGGGATCCGATCCATCCGGCCTCGATACGGGAATGACGATGGGCCCGGCCTGACTTTTCTCTTCGCTCGTGTCGGGTATCACAATGCGCCCATCCTGATCCGGCCGACCGTTGCTGGCGTTTCCTCGCACGGCGCGTTTGGGCGGGTTAGGATAAATGAGGGCGCTGGACTGTGGTGGGGCGGCGTTCTGACGATCGGGGTTTGCCGTGCCGATGTTGGTGTCGAAGCGCTGTGGAGCGATTCGGTTGTTGAGGGGCGCTCCATTAGATACCACTCGGTTGCCCGTTGTAGTGGGCGGGCCAAAAGCGGCTTCTGGAGACGCAAAGCGGGACCCGTTCGTTTCCGGGCCGTTCGCCGTCCCTGCCGATGCCGGCGTCTTGCGGCTGCCGTCCGCGACAGCGCCGGACGGCTCCGGGCGGATGGCCGGAGCCGTCTGTTGC
>JBBRKX010000223.1:0-7265 GCA_038231675.1 Chthonomonadales bacterium
AACAGTGCCAGGCGGATACCACTGCGTACCGATTTGCGCATCAGCTTCTCCCGCGATTCAGCTTTGTGTGTCATGCAGTCATTTTCCGATTTCATGGATATTATTTCGCCAACGCGATGCCGATGGCGACGATGCGCTGCTTCTGTATCTGGAAGGCCAGCTTATACTCGTCTCCATTCTTGGCATTGCGCGTCATGAATGTCATCACGATGTTGTCGTTATCATGACCACCGCTATTGTCCCACCCATACTTTTGCATCATCTGTCCGAAACTCGAGCCAAGAGCAATGCCCCGTTTGGTGCTGCTGCCACCCGTCATGCCGAGTTCCTGGACCTGGATAACCTTGCCAAGTCGGTCGAACGAGAAGCAAAAATAAAGGCCTTGCTTGGGACGATGGTACCACCAGGTGGAAATGACCTGCGGCGGCTCTTCCACGATGGTGGTCTGTTCAGGCGGCCCCTGCTGCCCTCCGGATCCCTGCCCACCGCCGGACATCATTCCGTTGCTGGAGCCACCGCCCGACATCATTCCGTTGCCCGACCCCGAGCCCATGCTGCTCATGCCCGGCCCGCCGCCCGACATCATTCCGTTGCCCGACATCATTCCATTCGGCCCTCCGGCGCCCATACCCGCCTCGTCCGGATTTTCCGCGCCAAGAAAGCCCGCAGGGCTGGCGCCACCGGATCCGCCAGGATAACCACTGGAACCACCAGGGTATCCACCGGAGCCACCGGAACCCGCAAAGGACCCTGAGCCGGACCCCATCGTTTTGGCCTTCTTACACTTCGGAACAATGTAATGGTTAGGGTACCCAATCTGATCGGGTATCTTGCTCCATTTAGGCATAACCGTGGTGCCGTAACAAATACGCGGATACGGCGGGAAAGCGCTTTTGCTGTTTCCCCCCCCACTGGAACTGCCCCCGCTGCCACCTCCGCCGAAAGCGCCTGTCAGCCCGGTAGGCCGCCCGCCCATGGAGGGGCTTCCCATTCCTCCTGCCATGGATCCACCGAAGCCACCGGAGCCGCTGCCCGACCCCGTCGGGATCACGTTGCCGGTAGCGCCTCTGGCGGCGAGTTCGGCGCTCGTCGGATAGTAGGGCCCACCCGCCTGAAGTTCGTCGGGCTGCCCATACTTGCGCAGAATATCTTGATACGTTTCCTTGATCTGAACACCCCAGAGGGTATTTTCCGGAAGCGTAACGGTTTTCACGGGCGCTTTTGCAAACGCGCCGCCGGCGAACCCGGCGATGACCACGCCCACAAAGCCGGCACGAGAGATCATTCGTAAGCAGCTAACCATGGTGTTCGTTCCTCAGTGTGTTCGTAATCGAACCACGACATCGTACCTTGAGTGACATGAAACCCAGAGATATAGACGGTAAAAGTATCGCGAACATCGTGCCTTTGCAAAATATTCGCAACAGAGAGCGTTTATTCCTTCTCCAGAATCAAACCGAAACGTAAAACATTTTCCCCATCCATGCCTGGAGGCTACTCCACGCGATGAATCACCGCCGCTGCGGCGGTGATTCTGGCCGCAGCGAGATGTTTTGCAAGCGAATCCACGGTTTCGAAACTATACCCGCGTGCACGCAGTTCCTTTATAATCGTCGGCAGCGCTTGAAGCGTGCTTACCTTACCGTTGTGCATGAGCACAATCGATCCTGGTTGGACCTGTTTGAGCACCGCATCCGCTACTTCCTGCGCGCCGATCACCTCGGCGGCATACACATCGACAGTCCAAAAACAGGGGGTCAGTCCCCATTGACGGGTCACTTTCGCAACCCGTGTGTTCCAATTTCCTCCGGGCGGCCTGAGGAAGCGAGGACTTTTTCCCGTAACGGTTTCTACTGCGGCCTGCGTTTCCATCACCTCTTGAGCGATCGCATCGTCCGTGAGCCTCGTCAGGTTGCGATGCGTATAACTGTGATTTGCAATCTCCATTCCGGCCGCCGCGATCTTTCGCGTAAGGTCGGGATATTCCATCACATGCCGCCCGATAACAAAAAAAGTAGCAGGCACATTCTCATGAGTCAGAATATCGAGCAAGGGCTCGGTAACGCCGGGCTTCGGACCATCATCGAACGTGAGAGCCACGACCTTTTCCGACGGTACGCCTCCGTACACGGTCGGCCCCGCTTCCGCCGCCCCCCCACAGGTCAGCCATTGACGGCGCGCATCCCGATACTCCGGCTCGATCGCCAACGCCCGTGCGAACCAGCCGCGTGCTTCGAGCGTTTTGCCCGTGGCCCGCGTCGCGAGTCCCAGACTGTACGCGCAAGCTCGGCGATCGGGCTTCAAGGCAAAAGCCTTCCATAACTCGGCCTGTATGCGCTCCACGCGTTCCTGAGGCGGCACGGCCGCAACCACGACATCACGATTAAATACGTGCACGGACCGTGAAGAGCGGCTAATTTCACGGATACTGGCGTCATAAAGCACCACGGAAAGATTATGGCGTCCATTTGCAACCCGCCGCGTATCCAGGACGAAGTGGAACGGGCGAATATTTATCAGACAAAGCGGCTGTCCGTCCATTTCATAAGAAGCATAGGCCATGTCTGCGGGCGTTTCGTTCGGAGCAAGCTGAACTTCTCCGCTCAACACCTTGCCCGATTGACCGGGCGGCGAATCCCCAAGTTCGCCCTCGACGCCTTCCGGAAGCATCGCACCGGAAGCCCCGACCGGCCTTACCGGATCGAAAGTCATTAAGAGCCCAACCGGCTGAAGGATCTGATCCCCCGGAACCAGCCTCTGCGCCGCCGACAGAGGATCGATCACATGGCCCCAATCGGCAAGGCGGGCCTTGCTCATCCCCACCAACGCATCCACCGACGCCATCATATCCCCGGTGACGCCTGCTCCCCCAAGCGACAATTGCGCTCCATCGAGCCACTGCGTGTAACGCCTGGCAACGAGCAGAATGCTTTTGTCGCCGCCCAGCCGCTCCGAACGACCGAAACAATCCATGGCTGCCGCACGATGCCCCAGCGCAAGTTGTGCGACTCCAGCCCCATACTGCGTCAGACTGTCCTCCGGATTCGCCTCGATGGCAAGATGAAGCGCCGCATATGCGCCGCGCGCATCCCCCGTGGTGAGCAAAACGGCTCCCAGGGTCGCCTCGACAGCAGGATCGTTCGGGCGCAATTGCCGCGCGTGATACGCTTCCCGCGCGGCTAAAACGGAGTCGCCCTGCGACAGGTGAGTTACCGCATCTTCCGCTTCAAGCACGGGATCCAGATCCGATGTGGAAGGTTCCCCCGCGCCTATCCGAGCACTAAATATAAGACAGGCCCCGATAGCAAGAAGCGAAAAAACGCCCCCTCTTCCGGCTCGATATCCTGTTTGTCGGTAAATCGTCATAAAAGGTTCACCCTAATCAACCCAGAAAGTCCAGATGTTTCCTCGAATAGCGCGTAGGAACCGCGCCATCAAGCGGCATCATGGCCGGACGTCCCGCAACGCCTGCCTGGCATCCTGCATGCTGAGGATCGTGTCGGCGAGTTCCGCGCCCAGCGCAACGGTTGCCTGATGCGAGGCCGGATCGCCGAGGGCGGCGCCTACCATTTTTCGTAAGAATCCCACCTGTCCAGCCACTTTCCGCGTGGCGGCGACGGCAGCGGTCCATGCATTTACATTCGCGGCATCCTGAGCTTTCAAGGCAGGCATAGCGCGCACAACACGTGTCACAGCGACCACATGGAGGATCACGGCCAGGTAACCGTTCAAGCGTGCCCGGTATTTGCCGGGCGATTCCGCGGGCATGCGCGCGGCCAGGCGTTCACAATAGGCCCGCAACGGCTCGTTAAGATGGCGTAGATGGTTATCGACACTCAGACGGAGGTAGGCATCCTCCAACGAGGCGGTGATTTCATTGATACCGCGCTGGGTCCATATTGCCGGCCCGTCGACAGCCGCTTTTGTATGCGACAAGCCATGGCAAACCGGTCCCAGAGCCACAAGGAAAGCCAGAAAAGCAGCAAGCACGCATCCCGGCAAATATACGGACGCCGTCTGGCGAAAGCGTGTGAGACTGCAGCGTCCGCCTTCATTTAATAGCATTAAGCGCGCTCTCATCGGCATGCGGAAAACAACTCTCCCTCGGTATTATACCAGTCCGGCTTGAACGTTGCAAATGCCTTGAAAACGTGCTAGAATAAATTTCGGCTGCCACCCCCTGAGTTAAGCATCCAA
This sequence comes from Chthonomonadales bacterium, assembly GCA_038231675.1. Classification (GTDB taxonomy): domain Bacteria; phylum Armatimonadota; class Chthonomonadetes; order Chthonomonadales; family Chthonomonadaceae; genus JBBRKX01. The sequence continues at coordinate 4,198 of JBBRKX010000223.1, forward strand.
CATCACGATGAAGAGGAATGTACTTATGACCGCGCAAGCCGGTGGGTTGAGAGGTGTCGTCGTTGGCGACTCCGAGATCTGCGACGTTCGACCTGAGGGCCGCCTCTCCTATCGAGGCTATGATATCAACGATCTTGCGGGCCACTCCACATTCGAGGAAGTGGTCTACTTGTTGTGGAACGGCGATCTCCCGACCCGGCCCCAATTAGCGGATTTCCATGCGCAACTCGCGGCCGAAATCACTCTTCCGGAAGGTGTCCTCGCATTGCTGCGCGGCTTCCCAAAAGACGCGGTCGCCATGGATGCGCTTCGAACCGGCGTGTCCGCGCTGGGGATGTACGATCCCGATACCGGAGACAACTCGGAAGCGGCCAATCATCGAAAAGCGCTTCGGCTCCAGGCAAAGATCCCCACGGTGGTGGCTGCCATCGAGCGTCTTAAAGAGAGCAAAGAGCCGGTGGCCCCGCGCTCCGATCTCGGTTTAGCCGCAAACTTTTTGTATATGCTCCATGAGAAAGAGGCGGATCCGCTTTACGTGAAGACGATCGACATCGACTTTATCCTGCATGCCGATCATGAACTGAACGCATCCACGTTCGCGACGCGCGTTACCGTAGCCACGCTGGCCGACCTGTACTCGGGAGCGGTTTCAGGGATCGGCACGCTCTCGGGCTCCCGCCATGGAGGCGCGGCCGAAGAGACCATGCGCATGCTGCTTGAAATCGGTTCCGTCGACAAGGTCGATGCGTACATTCGACCTATGCTCACCGGCGAAAAGAGGACTCCCGTACCGGGATTTGGCCATGCAGTTTATCGTGCCCCCGACCCGCGTTCGCTGCACCTTCGGGAAATGAGCAGGCGCCTGGGCGAGTTGAATGGAGACGTCCGATGGTGGCAAATGACCACCGCCATCGAGAAATTGGTGGATGAGCTCAGCAACACTCCGGAGCGGCTCGCGGCGGGCAAGCAAGGCATCTATCCGAATGTAGACTGCTTCTCGGCATCCTGCTATTACGACATGGGCTTGCCGATGCACCTCTACACGCCGATCTTCGCAATCAGCCGGATGTCGGGCTGGTGCGCTCATATGCTCGAGCAGCTAAAACCCGGGCAAAAGATCATCCGACCGCGTTCCGAATATGTCGGCCCCACAGATCGAAAATACGTTCCAGTCGAGAAGCGCTAGTCCACGCAACAGCCTCCCTGCATACTTCAAAGCCTCCGACCGTACGGTCGGAGGCTTTTGTCGTGACGCCCCGGATTATCGTTCTTCCGGTATTGAAAAGGAGCGAGGCGCAATCACGGAATGGGCTCGAAAGCGGGATGCGGCAATCGGGCGGCATCGGGACTGGACACTTCCTCCGCCACCACCCGAAAACTTTTCAAGGTTGCGGGGCCATAAGCGGTCGTGAGGGCGCAGTCGACGGAATCACGGCCGGTCGCCATCAAAAGACGCCCATAACGCCGCTCGTTAAATCGCGCGTCGAACGCATACCATCGCCCCCCGAGATACGCTTCGAACCAGGCGCTGAAATCCATGTCGCCCGGTGGGGGCGGTATGCGAATGTCCCCCAGGTAACCGGTGGCATACCGCGCGGGGATATTCATGCAGCGGCACAGTGTGATGGCGAGATGCTGGAAGTCTCTGCAAACTCCATTCCCTTCGTTCATCACGTCGACAGCCGTCTTCTCCGGGCGCGTAAGCGCATACCCGAACTGGACGTGGGAATGCACAAAGTCGCAAATGGCCTGAACTCTTCCCCACCCCATCGGGCTATTCTGAAAGAGGTTCCAGGCCTTGTCCGACAGTAAGTCCACCTGACAGTAGCGGCTGGGAAGCAGAAACGGAAGAATCTCCGCGGGAAGATCCGGCACATCGTGCTGCACGGCGTTCCCGTTCTCTTCATCCATTTCGTCCGCGGTCTCCACCAACGCATCACTCCATAAACGAAGCTTCCCCAGCGGCGCAAGGATGCGGCCGCATCGATTGCCGAAACTGTCGATAAACTCCGTAACAGAAATCTCAGGCTCGGTGCGTACATGATCCGGACTTCTCAGACGCGAAGCAATCGATGGATGGGTGTAAAGCAGTAAAGTCATTGGAACGGGATTGGGCGATTCGAAAACTATGTCGTAACCTATGCGAATAAACATTGCATCTCCCTGGACGGAAATAGCGCGGATTGGGGAGGCGCCTCTTCGTGCCGGACAGATGACCCTATCGTGTCCATCCCGTAGCGCATACACAGGCTCACTATTCGTACATAAAGACTCGAAAATCCTCCACGATTCGTCCGGATTGCACCGGTTATCGGGTACAACGGATAATCGAACGGATCTTGTCGATGGATCGCTTCGACTATCGACAACGTCCCACATTGGGCCTTGCGTGGATCGCCGCGACAGGCGCAACGCCATTTACTTCGTACGTTTGCCGGGACAGAAACGTTATCGCCGCCCGCTGCAAGACAATGGGGAGATTCCTTCCAAATCCCCCTTTTAAGGACCGAGAGAACAATGACCTATTGCGTGGGAATTCAGACCCGCCGAGGCCTCGTACTGGCCTCCGATTCACGGACAAACGCAGGATACGATCAGGTAAACGTTTGCAGAAAAATGCACAGCTTCGTTGTACCGGGCGAGAGAGTATTCATCATTCTTTCTAGCGGCAGCCTCTCGCTCACCCAATCGGTGCTTACGCTGCTGCGTCGGGACTTCGACCAGGGCAAAGGATTGGCGGTCGCCCCGTCCCTTTACGATGCCGCCCGAGTCGTTGGGGAACAGGTGCGCCGCGTATCGGATATCGATAGAGAGGCGCTTACTAAGGACGAGTACAAATTCAATGTGAATTTCATTCTGGGCGGCCAGGTCAAAGGGCAGTCGCATGATCTCTACATGGTCTATCCGCAAGGCAACCCGCTCTGTGCAACGGAGGAATCTCCGTACTTGCAAATCGGAGAGTGCAAATACGGCCGTCCTATTCTCGACCGGGGAATAACCTACGAAAACACCACACTCGAAGAGGCGGCGAAGTATGCTCTCATATCGTTGGATTCCACCATGCGGTC
>JBBRKX010000224.1:0-7252 GCA_038231675.1 Chthonomonadales bacterium
AGCCAGTCCAGCAGTTCCGGATGCAGCGGCATCTCGCCCTGGACGCCAAAGTCATCCAGGTTTTTCGCCAGTCCGACTCCATAGAACAGTTTCCAGAGTCGATTGACGAAGACCCGCGCGGTGAGAGGATTGTCCGGTGAAACGATCCAGTTCGCCAGATCGTGGCGCGTGGCGCGGCCGGGTTTGCTCACCTGCGGTAAAAATTGCGGAACGCCCGGCTCCACGACCTCGCCGGTGTCGTTCATCCAATTTCCGCGTGGCAGCACGCGAATGGTGCGAGGAGCCTGCGATTGGGAGATCAGCGTCTTCGGGATACGGCCGAGCAAAACACTGCGCTCGCCTTCCAGGGCCGCTACCTTATCGCGGACCTCCTCCAACTCCGGGGCGAAGTTACGATAGGCCGTCGTAATCAGGGTTTTCTCGGCGTCCGTCCGCTGCGCCGGCTCTTTCCGTAGGGCCGCGAGCACATTGTCCGGAACGCCCTGCGCGCTCACGTCCGCCTGATCGACACCCGATAGCGAGAGACGGAAGCGGCCCGTCTCGAGATGCGGCGACATCTCCTGATGAATTCTAACCGTCAGTCGGGTGTTCGGGCCGCCTTTGATCGGGTGCTCCAGCCGAAAAACGGCCGTTCTATTTCCGGAAAAGAGCGAGGCCCACCCCGTGTTCGGCAATCCATCGAGCATGGCGACGCCGGGATAACCTTCGTCCTCTCCGCCGACCGCGACGCTGGTGAGCTTAAGCGGCTGCGGCGCTCCATTGCCCTCCTGCATCGCCACATCGACGTCGCTGATCACGAAAAACGTTCCCGCTCGGGCGATGCCGTTTCCCTGCTGGCTTTCGTCGCCGAACGTCTCCAGGCGCAACGCAGTAATCTCGGATCGGTTTGCAGGAAGGGTAAGCGAATAGATGTCGAAGGCGGGAAGTTTGCCCGAAACCACGACAACGCCGTCCGATCCGATCGTAAGGGTCGAGCCGCCCGAGGATGCCGCCGCGGTGGGCGTCATCGGCGCCCACCCCAGCCCAGCGGAGGTATCCAGGGCGCGGACCTGCTTTTCCCATCGCTCACGACCGGTCGCGAGCGTCTCGTTGGTGACGGCGTCACGTACCTTACGCGCGGCGGCAATGTCTGTTTCGAGCCTCGCCAGATCGGCCGTCTGCCGCGCCGTCGCCAGGCTCAGGCGCGGCCCCCAATCGCCCGAGGGGAAGCCGCCTCCATAAAATCCGTGCTCGTTCAGGTCCGCAAAGAACGCCCCAAACCGATAAAAATCCTTCTGCTTGTAGGGGTCATACTTATGGTCATGGCACTCGGCGCATCCGATCGTCGCGCCTAGCCAGACGATCGACGTGTTGCGAACGCGGTCGCCGAAGTACTTGGCCAGGTACTCTTTGTCCTGAATGCCGCCTTCGGCGCTCATCATCCCGAGCCGGTTGTAGCCGGAGGCCGTCAATTGTTCGGGGGTCGGGTTGGGCAGCAGGTCGCCGGCAAGCTGTTCGCGCGTGAAGGCGTCGAAAGGCTTGTTATGGTTAAAAGCGTTGACGACATAGTCCCGATAGGGCCAGACGCTCATGTCCTGATCGCCGTGGTACCCTACCGTGTCCGCATACCGCACCTGATCGAGCCAGGAGGTCGCCATGCGTTCCCCGTAGTGCGGCGAGGCGAGCAGTCTATCGACCTGTTTTTCATACGCGTTGGGGCTTCGATCCCGCAGGAACACGACTAACTCCGCCGGCGTGGGCGGCAGACCGGTAAGGTCCAGGCTCAAGCGGCGCAGAAGAGTAGCGCGATCCGCAGCTGCAGACGGCTGGAAGCCCTGTCCCTGCATTTTGGCAAGCAAAAAGCGATCGATCGGAGTGCGCGCCCATTGCCAGCGCTTCGCGGCAACCGGGTTGGAAGGCGCGGAAGGCGGACTTACGGCCGGAACCGGCACATAGGCCCAATGGGGCGCATACTTCGCGCCCTGTTCGACCCAGCGCTTCAGGGCCGCGACCTGCGTGGGGGTAAGTTTCTTGTTGGAGTACGCGGGCGGCATCTGAAGCGCGTCATGGCGAGAGATGCGGTCTACGAGCGCACTGGCTTTCAGATCGCCCGGTACGAGCGCGATCTTACCCGAGGGCAACGTCTTATACGCGCCGTCCGAGACATCCAGACGCAGCCCGGCCTGACGTTTGGCCGTGTCGGGGCCATGACAGCTAAAGCAGGTTTCCGAAAGCAAGGGCCGGATGACGTGGTTGTAATCCACACGAATTATGGTAGTTTTCGCGGCGGTAGCCGCCACTGCGGGACAGGCGGTGAGACCCGCAAATACTCCCAGCACAAATGATCGCAGCTTTCCGTATGGCTTCATTGCTTTCTTCCGCATCCCTGTTTATCTCCTCGGCACCCTACTGCTACTTATTTTGACATGCGCCTCCACCAATTGTAACGTGTTCCTGGGCTTCCCCCGAACAAACACAGCAAGAATCAAACAGGTTTGAAAAAGAAGTGCGCGAGCAAGGCGATTTCGGCTCAACGACGCACGCGACTCATTGCTTCCCTTGATATACCCGCACGTAGTCCACATACATATCGGCCAGGCCGTCATATCGGGACAAATCAACCGGCCACCCCCCGCCCGTCGCCAGATTGATGAGGAAGAAAAACGGGTACTTTCTGGACGTATCCAGCGTCTTGTGCCGGCCCACCTCGATGTTGTCGCAATAGTAAATCGTATCCGCGTCGGTTATTTTGCAGCCATACGTATGCATCGCCTCATACCATGTAGAGGGGATACCGAACTTCTTCATGGCAGCCGGGTTTTGCATGGCTTTGAACGCTGCGGTCTCCGCGGCCTTGCCGGCCTCGCCCTGATTCCAGGCGTGAGGCGTAACCATGTAGGTGTCATATGCGTTGGGCTCGTGCACACCTTCGCCACCGTATGCCTCAATGATGTCCAGTTCGTCCACGGGTGAGGAGCTTTCCTCTTTGCCGTTCTTACCATTGGCAGTGGTCAGGAGCCAGAAAGCAGGCCACGTGCCAATGGCGTTCGGGCCGATAAAGCGGCATTCAAAGTAGCACGGCGACGAGGCCGTGACGCCGGTTCCATCCCTTTTCAGGGAAGAGATCAGACCGGAGCTATTCTTCCGCGCATCGGCCCGGATGCGTAGATAGGCGCCAACCTGCATAAACGGATTTTTCGCGGAAGCGTAGCCGGAGAAGGGAAGCGAACTGAAATCCTGGGAGCCGTCCGGCGGTTTGTGATCGTAATACGTCGCTTTGGGATCGGTGCTGGAAATCGAAAGCGGGTCGCTAAAGTCATCGGCAAACACCAACTTCATGCCCGCTGCCTGAGGTGCTACTCTGGGCATCCCTTCATTCCAGGAAACGCCGCCCTGGTTATAAAGTTGGAGGTAACAATTATCCTTAAGCGCACCGTTCTCACCGCTGATTCGCACCGTGAGGGGACCATGCGGGTACATGGCGGCAGGGAAGACAAATGTGCCGCTGCCTTTCGCATCGAGGGTGACGATTGCAACGGTGGAATCGGAGCCAAAACGGCCACCTGGCTTCCAGCATCTTACCGTGACGGTTTTGAAGCCGGGCGCCGCCAGAACGACACGAGTCTCCCCCTGGACATCGGAACAGTAGTGGGGTGAGACTACGGCGATCTGGCTGCCCAATGTCTCCTCCACGCTTTTGTCGGAGTCGACGCGGAGCGTATCGAAGGAAAGATCGCTCTCGATAGGCAGTCTGGCCTTGTCGGTAGGCTGACTGACCGTGAACGTGATCCCCGTGAGCGGATAGTCCAGCTTCCCGTTTTTGTCTCCGTCCCACGTCTCATGAGGGGCGTCCAGATCGATCACTCCCTCTTTCCAACCCATAAAATCGATCGGCCCCGCTTTATACTGGTGGGTCTCGCCGTCGGCGTCCGTCACCCTTACCCCATAGGAACCTCCGGATTTGTCTCCCTTGAGCATGAAACGCAGTTTATGGATCGGCGTCTGGATTTTGACCTTATTGGGAATGCCGAGGTACTGAAACTCCCCCTGACCGGTAAAGTGGTAGTGCAGCTTCAGACACCGTTTTCCTTCAAAGGGGCTGTCGGTCGACAACTTGACAGACGCATTCTCGTTGGGGATATTGACCACCCACACCGTCGGGAGGGAAGAATCCAATTCAAAATTCTGCACCATGACCGGCGGTGCGGCCCACACCGGAGCCATTCCACAGGTGAGCAAGACAGGGAATAACAATAACCACTTCATCGCATAGTGTCCTTTCTGGAGACGATGAGGCGATACGGTGACTGCCTCTGATTCGGCCTGCGGAACACGCCACGCTGGATGGTTGAAAGAGCGGAATAGTGGATGGGCCGGAAGATCATTACCGCAACCATGACAAAGAGGATAGCGAGGGCTACGTTGAATTCCTTATGGAGTAAAGCTACGATGACAAAAACTTGGGTCACCCCTTCCCTGCAGGGAACGGGGCCGGGGGATAGGGATCCCCCCTTCCCCGCGAAGCGGATGGGGAAGGGGCGAAGGTTAGGGAACTACCAGCTGCGGTGGCTGGCCCGGTGCGCCTTATGGTACGAGGCGACCCGGCGCTTGCTGTTATAACGTCGATGATTGGCGGCATAGGCGCGCTGTCGCCGATGCCGGGCCTGGATCGAATCGTTGTACCGCTTGGCCGCGTATGCCGTGCCGGCCAGACCGATAAACGCCCCTGTCTTATTGCCTTTTCGCGTGAAAAGATAACCGGTCAGAGCCCCCAGACCGAGGGTCGTATTGCGCTGGCCTGCTTCACTGGCGCGAGCCGCGATGGGTGTCACCAGGGTGAGCGCCATCATGAGCGCGGCCATGGTTCCCGCGAAAAGCGTTGTTTTCCTTTGCATGATATGTTTCTCCTTACTTAAAGTCGTCGCCAGTTACCCGGAGCGTTCGTCTACTGCTTCCTGTACTTAAGGGAGCGCCGGATAAGGTATGGGCTAAGACGTCTAACGGGCGAACATTGTTCCACGGATTTCTTTTCGGACTGTTCCAAAGAAAACTTGGTGAGCTGCGTCAACAGCAACGCCCTCTTTCCCATAACGGGAACGAGGGCATTGCGTGACGGAGTATCGTGAAGATCGTCAATGGGGGTGGCGGGATTCGAACCCGCACTGTACAGATTTTCGTACCACAATAGCTTTCGCTACGATGTGGTCTGGACTATGCCTTTACCTTTTACCGCTGCAGTCAGGCAGGAGCCGTCTAGTCTCTACACGTCCAAAATACCGGTTTCCTGACGCGATTCGCGCGGTCCCCAACATTAAGTTTCGCTCGGCGTTGCCATTTCAGGGTTCGCCGAATTTGACTCCATTCATACCGGGCATTTCTGTCCGGATGCTCAATTTCTAAGTCTGCTGTCTCTGCCGTTGGACTACACCCCCGCGCACCGGAATTGTCTCCGGGCCATGCCTGCCGCGCACACCGTAAGAGGGTAAAATAAGGTTATCTTACACGGTTCCAGCGCATTTGCCGCCTCCTATTATAGCGCGGACCGGCGCTCCCGTCAATCCGGATCAAGGGACGACCGTGCTTTCCCGGCTTTCGAAGGCATCGCATGAAAGGGCTACGGAGATTTCCACCCCACTTCGCGACAACAAGCAGCCGCATTCCATCATCGTGCTGACGCGGGAGCACATCGGCGACCTCGTCTGCACCACCCCTGCGCTGCGAAGTCTGCGGAAACTCTATCCGACGGCGCACATCGCCGTGGAAGTGGGGGAACGCGCGGCCTGCGTGCTGGAACATAACCCTCATGTGGACGAGATCATCGTGCGGCCGGACCGCCAGGGATTACGTGGAAAGTGGAAATTCATCCGCCTGCTTAGGAAGCGACGCTTCGACCTTGCGGTGATCCTGGACGACTGCGCCGATATGAGTCTCTATGTCTGGCTGGGAGGCGTTCCGCGCCGGGCTGGATTGGTGCGCAAAAAACGATTTTCCAGCCTGCTGACGGACGGCGTTCCCTATCGGCCGGACCAACATGAGATGGTCGATAACTTCCGTAATGTCGTCGCCGGGCTTGGGGCAAAGGCAGAGACTTCCCATACGGAGGTCTTCCCTTCCTCGGAAGATGCGCTGCAGGTGGAAAAGTGGCTTGGCGTTTCGGATCATCGCTCTGAGGAAGTCTGGATCGGGCTCAATCCCGGTGCGTCGGCCCCCTCGAACCGTTGGACGGAAGCGCGCTTCGCGGAACTGGGAGACCGCCTGATGTCCCACCCCGGCGTTCGGGTGCTTCTGCTGGGCGGTCCCGGCGATAAGGAGATCGCGACGCGGATCTGCGACGGGATGCAGGCGCGCCCCCAGGTCCTCACAGGCAAACTGACGGTCCTGCAGCTTGCGGAGGCGCTGCGAAGATGCGACGCGTTGGTTACAGGGGATACCGGTCCCATGCACCTCGCCATCGCGGTAGGAACGCCCGTCGTCGCGCTCTTCGGGCCGGCGACTCCCTCCGAGTCAGGCCCCATGTATGCGCCGGGAAACCTGGTGATCCGGAAGGTGACGGGATGCTCCGGCTGCACCAAATACGTGTGCCATGAAGACCATCGCTGCATGAATCTGATCACCGCTTCCGAGGTGGAAGAGGCCGTCCTCTCGCTGGCTGCGAGCCGGGCCCTCCCGGCATTGGCCGCGCTTTGATGGACCTATCACGCATTCTGGTCCGCCTGACCTGCTCCAAGCTGGGCGACTTCCTCATGGCCACCCCGACGCTCCAGGGGCTGCGCGAGCGGTATCCCCACGCCGCGATCACGGCCCTGGTGACTCCGCCGGACCCCGGCGCGTGGCTGAACTATCATCCGTTTCTCGACGAAGTCATTTGGGACGACCGCAAGGGCGTGGCGCGTGGTCCTTCCGGCGCGTTCAAAATGGCAGGACTTTTGCGCGAGCGCCACTTCGATGCCGCCATCGACCTGCGGGACCGGGCGCGCTACGCCTGGCTGTTTCGCTTCGCGGGCATTCCGATTCGCATCGGAAGCACGGGTCGCTACTATGGCCCCCTTCTCACGCACAATCTTCGCCAGGATCGCGACCGGCCCGACCGGCATGAGATCGAATACAACTTCGACCTGGCCCGTGTGATTGGGGCAAGCGGAGAGCCGGGCCGCATGTGCCTCCCCGTCTCCGCCGCGGAGGAAGAAGCGGCCGCGTGCTTGCTTCAAAGCGCGGGCGTCGCCTCCACCGCGCCGCTGATTGTGGTGAACCCTTCTCATGGCGGCACGTCGCG
>JBBRKX010000225.1:0-7251 GCA_038231675.1 Chthonomonadales bacterium
CATCGAGTTTGTCCACCACCATTTTGCCCTCTAGCTCGCCGACGTTCTCAGAACGATATAAGAATCGTATTACGTTCGGCTGGAATGGCGCACGGAAACGCAGTTCCAGAGGAATCCCCATCCCGGCTCCACCCGCGATCATGCGGGGCCGGAGCGGTCGTATTTCGCGCAAATGCACTCCGGACTGTGCTGCCTTGCGCTGTAATTCTCGCACCACCATGGGCACGAGTTCGTCCGCGCTCATTCCCGCGCCCCACGCCTTATGAATAACTTCTCGATTGATTCGATCTTGATCCTGCCGCATGCGCGCAATATTTCGAACCGAAATCGAACGTTGTTTTTTTGCCTCGGCGAGAGGCAAACCCGTTGTTTTCGACGCCTTAGTTCCCGCCGGAGACGTAAAATTCCATACCAGGATACCAACGACGAACACACCGCAAAACACGATGAGGTTTCGTTCTCGCTTACTGCGAATCTGCATTGTCGTCTCCCGGTTCCGGCGCGACATCCGTCGCGCCTACTCCTGCGCTATGAACCGGCGCCGCAACGGTCTGACGAACGATCCCTGATTTTTTGGGAAGCGCCACTTCTGCCTGAGCGGGTAAGAGATCCGCACGTTTTCGATTGATCTTACAAGTGATCACAAATCCTGTCAGTGTCGCCACGGAAGAACTATCCGCATGCGTCACCACGACTTTCGGGCGCCTGACGGCTCTTCCGCCCGGCTGTGGTGCTGCAGTGTTAGACGCTGCTGCCGCGCCATTGGTCACATTCGGGCGCAAACTTCCGCCCGGGCCGGTTCCAGGCGGTCCGGTTGGGGTTGCGGGCATGGCGGAGGACGGTGCGCCCGCCCCAGTTCTGCCGGGCGGCGGCGGGCCACCAGGCGCAGGAGGCGTTGGAGGCTGTGCCGTCGATGCGGGCATACCCGGCAGTGTCGGAATTGTTCCGGGTGTCGGCCGCGGCCCATTTGCCGCGCCACTTCCGGATAGCGCGCTGGTATCCTGTGCATCCCCGAGGTAACCCAGCTTCACCTCCGTGAATGCGCCGGTTCGCTGCAGCCCAAGCACGAGATCCGTGGCGGCGGAGGCAAAATGCGTTTGTCCTCTCAATGTAAGGAGCCCTGCTCGGTCGAAAGAAAGCTGCGTTAGCCATACGGGTGGAGATGCCGGCAGAGCGCGGTTAACCGCAGCCAGGACATCCACGACAGGATGATTGCGATCCAATGCGTTGGAAAGCGCATCATTCAGTGCATTCGCCCGATTGTATGTCTTCGTGACATCGGCCTCGCGTGCCTTGGCGTCCTGAAGGTCCAGGTTCTCCCGAAAGGTGAGTTGCTGGAGCTTGTCTCGGGCTGTAAGCCAACTGCTTGCGATCAAGCCCGCTCCAATGAGCACTGCCAGGGCAATCCCCCCGCCAACGAGTTTCCATGTTCGCCGCAGATCGTCGCTTCGCTTCTGCTGCCGTTCGTGCGGCATCAAATCGATCAGGGTCATCCCCGGACCGGCCGCCTGCAGCGCCATGCCGGTCGCTGCGGCGTAGCTCCCGGCGTCCGGATCGCCCGCCGGAAAGAGACTTCCTTCCAGCCGCAGCACCGGAAGTTCCAGAAGAGCGCTCAGATCGCGACCACCCGCATCCCCAATCGTTTGTCCGGGGCCGGTCAGTCGCACTTCGACGATCGGAAGCAGACGAAACTCATTCTGGTATGCACGCAGCGATCTGGCGACATCGTCGGCCAGCTTCGCTTCGGCGGCGCCGGGCGCAAGTCCGGAAGCTTCGAACGCAACTGCACGTGTAAAGAGCAGCCGACCGTTCGCAACCACCGCGATATCCACTTCCCCGGGCTCGATGTCCACTACTGCCGTCGGTTCCGATGCCTCACGCATATGCTCGGCGACCGCAAGCGCGGAAGTAGATAGGCGGCTTACCTGAAGGCCGGCCCCAGCGAATATGCTGATTATATCCGCTATCAGTGAACGCCGGGCTGCGACCAGCAGTACGGCATCCAGGTCCTCCCCGGCGCCGGTTAAACCACCGGCAAAATTTTCGGGCGCCACGAAGTAGTCGAGAATGACATCTTCCATTGGGAATGGGATGTATTGTTGCGCTTCGAATGCGATCATGCTCCGGAGCTGTTCCGGGTCCGTATGTGGAAGCTTGACATTGCGAATGGTCACCAACCGCCTTGGCAGGCATGCGACAGCCGTTCGTGCAATAATGCCAGAGCTCTTCATCGCGTCACGAATGGCGGTGGCGACGGCGTCTCGATGGCTGGAGAGGTCTGCCCACGTCCGCGGCGGCAGGCTTGCCATGCCGCGACGCAAGATGCGCGGTCCCCCCAGATCCGTTACGGAGGACCATTCGACCTCCACGACTCTTACCGCGCTGATGCCGAGATCGACCGCTACCCATCGTCCTTTGCCCGGCGCACCGGCGGGAGTCTTCCTCATCGATAAACGTTCCTCCAATATCATTGCGTGGCACTTCCTTGCGTGGCGGAAGTAGTTGTCGCCGTTCCTGACGTAGTCGGCGCGGGCAGCGTGGGAGAAGAGCTCCATAGCGCCCAGCCCGGCACTCTTCCCACCTCGCGCCATTGGAGAATTAACGGTCCGTTATCCGTCAACTGAATGAGCGCGACAGCGGCAAATTGACTTTGCTGCCCTTCGGAACGTACTCGGACGCGGATGCGGTAAAACGAAGATTTCGCCGCGAGATGTCCGATCACGGCCTCATACTGTGTGCGAGAAATACTCTGCAGTGTAAATAGATCGCCAAGAGTTTGAAATGCCTGACCTCCCTGACGATACTGTAAAATGGCATTTAAGATTGTGGCGTCCATTCCAGGCACGGTTGCGAGCACCTCCGCAGGCGCCGTATTGATGTTAATGACATCTGCATGATAGGGTAGGTCATCGGTGCTGATTTTGTCCGCAATGCTCTGCATGATCGTACGGGTGAAGTTCGGCACCTCCAACAGGTCACCGATAGATTTGAATGTTTGCGCCGAACCAGGCGTAGAGCCCCCAGCCCCCGTGGACCCTGGAGGCGTAGTGCCCCCACCCTGCAGTCCGCCTGCACCACCCGTGGCCGCGCCCCCCGTCGGCAACGCCTGTCGAGTGCCAATTACGTGTGGAAGAAACGCGCCGGATTGTATTGTGTTTGGTCTTGCGCCTCCACCCTGCAGTCCACCTGCGCCGCCACCCCCTGGCCGAGGTCTGCCGCCCCCACCGCCCTGCAGGCCTGGGCCGCCGCTCCCACCCTGCAAGCCTGGGCCGCCGCCATTTCCACCGCCACCAGGTCGGGGTCTGCCGCCGCCGCCGCCCCCCCCTGGCCGAGGTCTGCCGCCCCCACCGCCCTGCAGGCCTGGGCCTCCGCCCCCACCCGGCAGTCCGCCTGCACCGCCACCATTTCCACCGCCACCAGGGCGAGGTCTGCCGCCGCCGCCCCCTTGCCCAGGTCCGCCGCCACCACCGCCTGGCCGAGGTCTGCCACCGCCGCCACCGCCGAATCCTCCCCCTGTGTTGCCGCTTCTGTAATTTACCAATCCTGCAGCAAGCGCGGCGGAAAGACCCAGCTTATCCTGAAGATCCTGCGCAGTGGCCGTATTGATATTGACCCGCGGCGTGCCATCCGCAGCTACGTTTCTCTCTTTGGCAACCGTCGTCAAAATATCTGCCAGAGGAATCTGGCTGCTGGTGAAAGTATCCTCGAATGGTCCGGGCGATCCGGCAGTTGCAGCCTGCCCGGAAGCAGCCCCCGTCTGCGCGGTTCCTAATGAGGCCTGGCGCGTCAGTCCCCCGGGAGACGTGGACGATCCACTCGAAGAGCCGGAGCCGGAGCCGGCACTTGAGTTTCCCGTCAGAATCAAATTGCTGTCCGGAGCCACTGGGGTTCCCGCAACGGTGCCATACAGCAAGGAAGGAGTCATTCCTTTTACCAGCAGAAGCTCTTCGACGGTATCGAAGGGGGCATCCTTGCTGTTGTATGGATTGGGAAGCGTCTGATAGTATTCCGATTTGGCCCCATCAGTTGAGGCCTGTTCTCCCGTGCTCTTCCAGTCCGCAATGGCGGACGCCACATCTGGATTGTTCCGGAAGACAGGCAGTTGCTGCAACATGGCCGCAGTCACGGCCGTACTGTTTATATCCAGGAGAGCGCCGGTATCTACGGCATCTATCTTTACCCATTGGTCGCCAATTTGCTTCCATCCGTTGGCATCCGTATCCGTCTGTGTGGGGACCATACCATACGTAAAGCCATTGTTGCTCGTTTGCGCCAGGGCTGCGGCCGCAAGGTTGACAGCGCCTCGCGCGGCGTAAAACTGAGATGTCTCACGGTGGAAATTCTGCGCTGATCTCAATTCGCTCAAGGTGCCGGTCGTTACAGCCACGGCAACCGCTGTTAGAATGAGTGTGACGAATATGACGGGGACCAGTGCCTGTCCACGCCTGTTTTGCCAGTTGACAGGCCGTGGATTCCATACGTAACGATCGATTATTTTATTGCCTTGAATCATGGGGTCGTCCCGGTCCCGGGGGAGGTCCCGGTCGTGCCCGCACCGGATGTGGTCGTTGCCGTGCCACCGGTCATATTCGGAGGCTGAGGCGTGACCACGGGAATTGTGGTGGTCACCGTTGCCGTTCCACCTTCCGCCCTGATGTACGTGAGTTCAACCTTGATAGCGCCTGGCAGACTGGTGTCTCCGGATGCGCTTCCAGCGCTGGATGGACTTGCCTGGGTGGACGGCGTGGTCCCCGTCGATTGTGCCGACGACTGAACCTGCGGTTCATAGTCCCAATCGGTGCGCCAGCTCTGCTGATTGGTATCCCAGAAACTGAGTTGAAGAGATAGCATCCCTATGGCCAATGTATTCGCGGGTCCAGGCTGCATCTTGTCCAGAAGTTGGCTGTTAGGCGCGGTCACCACCGAACGAGTCACAGCTCCCGTTCCCGTATCCAAATCATACCGGACAAGCTGGCTATCCGACTGGGGTTGTTGATTGTTGCTCCCGTTTAACGTATTGCCGCCCAGTGCGGTTTGCGTTTGAGTCCCACCGGAATTCGCTAGATCCTGTGCCTGGACATAGGCGCTTAGAGTCGTCATCGTCAACAAACCGCCCGACGTGGAACTTCCATTCTGGCCGCCTGTCTGACCACCGCTTGCAATAAATTCCGTAACGGGACTGGTAGGCGACGCATAGGCTGCCTGAATGTCCCTTCTTAAAGCATCGAAGACCGCGCGCACTCTTCCATTATTATCTTCCCTGGACTGGCTGGCTGCCTGCGCCCGAAGGCCCGTTGATAGCGCTATTCCAAGAGCCACGGTAAGTATCGTGAACATGGTGAGCGCTACCAGCGCTTCAAGCAACGTAAACGCGGGTTGTGCCCGTCGGCCGGTCAACCGGAGGCGAGCGTCGCTGGATTTTCCTCGGAAAATATGGCGATCATCCACCACTGCTACCCAGTCCTGGCCGACTCCCACCCGTTCTGGACGAGGGGGGAGTCGTGCTCGTCGCGGTGGACCCGGTCTGCGGCGGGCTAATTGTGCTTTCGTCGTTTCTCATGTACGTGGAAATCATGCGCTGCTGTGGCGAACCGGGGCTTCCCCAGGATACCGTCACGGTGACCTTGAACAAGTTTGTATAATCCGTGGCCTCGACGGACTCTCTCCAGCGATACCCTGGATCGGTGTCGCTGAAATCGCCTTCTTGATCCCCCCCGGTGAGCGAGTCGGGCTGCAGTTCGATATCGCTCATACGGCGCTGCGCTAGCAGCGTAGCCGTTTGAACTTCCGCTGCATAACTGGAAGCGCGGGTGGCGGATGCAAAAGCGCCTAGCGCTCCCGCAACGCCGATCGCCAGAAGGAATGCGGCGACCACCATTTCGATGAGTGTAAAGCCACGTCTCATGGACCGAATCCCCTGCCATCCGGAACCGCCTTCAACATCCCTGTCGCCGGTGAAAGCACAAAGTGCTTTGCCCCTATTCTGCTCGTCACCTCAAAATCCGCAGAGTTGACGGTTCCATCGCCCTGAAACACGATGTCGCCTGTCGTACCCTGAGATGCGGATAACGAACGGCCCGTCGAACTCGCGGACGCACCGCTATCGACCTGCAGATTCGAAATCCTGAACTCCGGATTCAGCTGGAAAGTCTTTGTGATCGGAAGACCGGTATCCGATAAAGTCTGGCTGGCAAGCGCCGACGGCTGATCGTTCGGCGGGGGCGGCGGCGTCAGCGTCGCGGTGAACGCCTGTGTGGGAGCATCGAAATGCATGACTACCGTGGTGTCGCGCTCGACCGCCTGCTGGTGCGCCCAGGAAAATATCGCCTGCGCGTTGACGCACTCCGAGTCGAACCGAGAGCGCTCATACATATTGGCAAATGCCGGAACCACAACGCTGCTTACCACCGCCATGATCACGATGACCATTAAGATTTCAATTAAAGTGAAACCTCGACGACATCTTGCAGACCGCCGCAAACCTTGCCCCCGCTTATTTTCGATATCAGACGCGGTCCTCATCACTATGAGCCGGATAACTTCCAGCTTTGAATGGGATTTCCATCGTTTCCACCTTGTGAGAGGATATCATAGTCGCGGCCGTTATCGCCAGGCTCTTTGTACAGGTAAGGATGTCCCCACGGATCCAAAGGAACCTTGTCCATATTTTTCAAATAGGGACCATTCCATTTCGTGTCACTCGAATCAATCTTGTTAATCAAGGCGGACAGGCCCTGGTCGCTCGATGGGTACGCCCCATGATCGGCCTTATACATATCCAGCGCATTGTTAAAGGACGAAATGTTACTGATGGCCGCAGATACCTTGGCGTCTTCGGCGCGCCCAAGCACGCGAGGAATGACAACCGCGGCGAGAATCGCCAGAATAACCATAACGACGAGCAGTTCAATCAAGGTGAAACCGCTCCGCATTCGGTGGACAGATCGATCACGCATTTCAAGATCTCCTAGCTATTTTACGAGAGAGTTGGAATTGAACACGGGCAGCAAAATCGACAGGACCACGAAGCCCACGAACCCGCCCATGAATACCACTACGAGCGGCTCGACGAGACTCGTCATGCGCCGCATAATATTGTCGACTTCGAAATCCAGCGTATCCGCCGTGCGGAGCAGCATCTGAGAAAGCCTTCCGGTCTCCTCTCCAACTGCGGTCATATGCTTGACCACGGGGGGGAAAAGCATCACGGAATCCAGTGCCTGATGGAGTGTTTCCCCCTGCCGTACTGCC
>JBBRKX010000226.1:0-7247 GCA_038231675.1 Chthonomonadales bacterium
CCGGGGAAACCGGCAATAAGATTTTCGTCGAGAAAGGCGGAAAAAAGGAAGAGATCCTCGTCGACGGAGGATCCGCGCTCTATTCGATTGAGGCGGATACCGTTGCCCGATACCTGGATGCGCGTCAGGCGCCGTCTCCGTGCATGACATGGGACGACACGCTCGGCAACATGGCCACGCTGGATGCCTGGCGAAAGGCGGTCGGACTGGTTTTCGATGTCGAAAAGTGAGTGGTGAACGCGTCGATCAAACTGCGGAAACGGTCCTGGATCGTTTCCGCGCGGCGCGGTTGGACCTCCTCCCTACTCCCTGCGGAGCGCATCGATCGGGTGCAGGCGGGCCGCTTTTGCGGCCGGCCAGAATCCGAAGAAAATGCCGATGCTTGCGGACACGGCCACCGCAATAAGAGCGCTCGTGGCGCTGGGCGCGATCGGCCAGCCGGATAGTCTTCCGGCCGCATAAGACACCGCGCTTCCTACCCCAACGCCGACCATCCCGCCCAGAAGAGAAAGCAGCGCCGATTCGATCAGGAACTGCGCCCGTATGTTGGTCTCCGTGGCCCCCAATGCCTTGCGAATACCGATTTCGCGCGTGCGTTCCGTCACGGAGACCAGCATGATGTTCATGATCCCCACGCCGCCCACCGTAAGCGAAATGGCCGCGATGCCTGCCAGAAGCAACGTGAGAATGTTGCCGATCGTTTTTACGATGCTCAGCAATTGCGCCTGATTCAGCACCATGAAGTCATCGTTCTCGGGAAAGGGCGGCGAAAGCCGGTGCCGTCTGCGCAGCAAGGAAACGATCTGTTCCTGGGCCAGGTCAATCTTGTCGGCCGAACGACATTGCACGCTCATCAGCGTGATATAACGCTGATTCAGCACTCTGTTCATCGCCGTGGCGAGAGGCATCAAAACGATATCGTCCTGGTCCTGCCCAAACGTATTCGCGCCTTTTGGTCCCAATATTCCGACGATATGGAAACGTGCGCGGTTGATGGAGATCTCCTGGTCCAGACAGTTGACGTCCACGTTGCCAAAAAGGTTTTTGACGACCGTCTTGCCGACACAAACTACGCGTGCCCGCGCGTCGTTGTCGGCGGTATTGAGAACGCGCCCTCGCGCCAGGGTGTAGTTATTGACGAGCATGAAAGAGGGAGCCGCGCCCGTGAGTGAGGTCCGCCATGTCTTCGCCCCTGTCTTGACCACAACGGACGAGCGCACCTGGGGGCAGACAGCGAATACGGAACGCACGCAACGCGCGAGGATCGCATCCGCGTCCGCCGGTTTTAATGTCTGCGGCATGGCGCCCTGACCGGGTTGTCCCGGCCCGACGCGCGGGCTGCCCGGAATGATCGTCAGGAGGTTGTTGCCGAGCTGACCGATCGAGTTTGTCACGCCGGCCGAAGCGCCCTGCCCCACGGACACCGCGGTCACCACTGCGGCCACTCCGATGACTACTCCCAGCATAGTCAGGGAAGATCGCATCTTGTTGTCCCGAAGCGCCCGCAGCGAAAAGCGCAGAGTATCCAGTGGTGTCATCCCGTTCCATTCCCTTTAGAGATTCAACAGCGCGCCGGAAACAACGTTTTCGGGCAGCTTAAGCCAATCACGCGCCAGAACGCGCTGCACGATCGCCTGATCGGCGCGCACCTTGCCATCCTGCACCTGCACCAGCCGGGTCGCATGGCGCGCGATATGCGGCTCGTGCGTGACAAGGATCACCGTCTTTCCCTGATCGTTCAGTTCCTGGAAGATCGCCATGATCTCCTCACCCTGACGCGTGGCGACATTGCCGGTCGGCTCGTCAGCCATCAGCACGCGCGGTTCGGTTGCGATGGCCCGGGCAATCGCAACGCGTTGTTGCTGCCCGCCGGAGAGTTGTGTCGGCTTGTGATCCATGCGATCCTTGAGCCCCACGCGTTCGAGAGCGGCCTGTGCCCTCCGCCTGCGGTCGCGCGTGTTGCCATAGATCATCGGCAGCTCTACATTCTCTACCGCAGTGAAAGACGGCAGCAGATTGTAACTTTGAAAGATGAAGCCGATCAGCCGATTTCGCACTCCCGCAAGCTCCCGGTCGGGCAGCTGCGATACCTCCTCGCCATTCAGGGTGTATGTGCCGCGCGTGGGCGCGTCCAGGCAGCCAAGGATGTGCATCAGCGTGGACTTTCCGGAGCCCGATGGGCCCATGATCGCCACGAACTCCCCTTCCCGCACCTGAAAGCTCACCCCATCCAGGGCGCGGACCTCCTGATCGCCGACCGTATAGATCTTCGAAATATCCGAAAGCGCAATCAGGTCGCTTGCCATCCCCGGATGTTCCTCGTAAGTCGTCATTTTCCGGGTGTTCCCCCCTGTGCGTCCGGGGCATGAACGCCGAGCAACGGCAACCCGGCCACTACGACCGACTCCCCCTTCCGTAGTCCCGCGCGGATCGAAGTGCGCCCGCCGTCATCGAAACCGACTTCGACCTTACGGACCTCAACCTGGTCCGCGCCCTGTTTGTCCGGATGCAGCACATAGACCAGCGAGCGCGTCGTCTCGCGATGCACTGCCTCGGAGGGCACCAACAGAACGTTCGGGTGTTCGCCGAGGATAAGGGAAACGTCGGCCGTCATGTCCGGCCGGAGCGCTCCGCCGGGATTCGATACCGCAACCGTGGTTTCGTAAGTCACCACGTTGTCTTTAATGGTGGAAGCGCTCGCGATTTTCGTCACCCTGCCACGAAACACGCGGGTGGGAAACGATTCGACGCGCACTTCGGCGGGCAGTCCGGACCGGATACGACCGATATCGGTCTCGTCCACGTAAGCGCGCACCTCCAGGCGGTTTAGATCCGCCACCGTGATCAGCGTGGGAGCGGCTAGACCTGCAGCGATGGTCTCGCCCTGCTGGGCAGTAAGGGAAAGCACTGTTCCGCTGATGGGTGACCGGATGATTGTTTTGTCAAGCTGGGCAAGTTCATATCGCAGCTGGGACCTGGCCTGTAAAACGCTCGCCTGTCCCTGGAGGACCGCGTTACGCGCTTCGTCGATCGCCATCTGTTTCACTCTGTCCTGCCGGCGATTTGCCTTCTGCAATCGGAGCGTCGCGAGTGCCTGCACCAACGCCTCCCGCGTTCCGTGCAGGTCGGCTTCATGCAGCGTATCCTGGAACTTTTCCGCCTGCGCCGCAGCCAGTCCAGCCTCGGCTTGAGCCACCTGGTCCTGAGCGGCTTGCAGGTCCGCGCGAGTCTTTTCACGCGCGATATCCAGGCCGGCTTTCATATTCTCCACTCTGGCAAGCGCCTGATTGTATGTCGCGCCCAGTTGATCGACGAGTTCGGCGGCAATAAATCCTTTCTTAAAAAGCTGCTGCTGTCGCCCCAAAGTCCGCTTTGCGTTATCGGCTCCCACCTGCGCGTCGTCCAGATTGGACTGCGCCTGTTGCACCTGCTGGCGCACCGTCTGCTCCACCTGCTTTTTGGCGGAATTCGCGGAAGAGAGCGTGGCCTGCGCACGGCGAATGTCGGCGCTGGTTTGTATAGGCTGAAGCTGAGCGGATGCGGCCGAGGAATCGACTTTTGCCCGCGCCACCTGGAGCGCCGCGTTCGCTTCCGCGATCTGCGCCACCGTCTGTTCCGAGGTGTAGCCGGCGCTTTCCACCGCCTGTTCGTACCGTGAGCGAGACTGGGCAAGGCTCGCTTCCGCGACCGCGACGGTATTGCGCTGCTCTTCCACCTGCGCCTGTAGATCCGGTGAGTCGAGCACGGCGACCACCTGCCCTGCTTGCACCAGAGTGCCGACATCGGCGGGAAGTTGACGGATTCGTCCCGTGACCTGAGATCCGATTTTAAGCTGCGTCCCTACCTGCGATGCGACCACGCCGGATGCCGTGATCTTCTGTTGCTGCGTGCCTTGCTCCACGGTGGCGACCTCGACACCGGAGGGTAAACCTGCCGGAGCACGGGGGCGCATCCGCCAGTAGAGGAACCCCCCTACCAAAATGATTGCCAGTGCCACCCATGGAACGACGCGAACGCGCCGTGAGTTTCCTGCTGTAGTCATCTATTTTCCTTATTAAGGATCTGGTTTAATCCCATCCCAGAGAAGCTGAATCGTCGAGCGCGCCATGGCCTCAAAATCTTCTGATGTCCGCTTGACTGCCGCTATATGAGAAGTGAACACATAATGGACAAATGCGCCGATCATGGTGTTCGCCAGACAATCCGTGTCGCAGTTTCGTAATCGTCCGAGCCCGATCTCACGTTTGAGGGCGGCGCCGAGCACACGGGCGTCTCGAACGGGAAGCGGTTCTGAAAGGCCCAGAAACGGATCTTTTGCCGGGTCGCCTACCCGACTGCCAACGGTCGCCACTATGCGAGGCAGTGTGTCATCAAAATATAGCAAGACACTTCGGCCCACCGAGATCAGGCTTGTTTTGAGATCGCCCGTGCCGGTAAGCGCATCCAACTCACGGTACCAAAAGGGAGGATGCTCGATGCGCAACGCCGCGAAGAAAAGCGCTTCTTTCGTAGGGTAGCGTTTAAAGATCGATCCTTCGGAAACGCCCGCCCGCGCCGCGATCTTTGCGGTGGGTATGCTGAACCCCTCTTCCAGAAATGCGGCCCGCGCCGCTTCCAAAATCTGGTCGTCCGTAATGGTGACATGACGCGCCATGGAAAGAAATCATCCTCTTCTCCGCATCGATCTTCTCAAACCGCTCTGCTTTTGCGCCGGTAACTCTTGAAGCAACGGGCCGTAAAAATTACCCTCGCCCGAAGGAACAATTAAAAGTGAGCACATACTCATTATAGCATACCGATCCGCCCGATTAGATGGTTGCCTGATAGAGGACGGAATTCCGGCTCAATCCTGAGATCGCGTCGGGTTGCCGTAATTTTGCGTGCAACCTTTCCGGACCTTGGGCGTATTCAGGCATAGCGGGCGAGGCAATTGCGGAGACGCCGTTCCCGGACACGAGAGCGGCAATGTCGTGCGCGCCCTATTTCGGCGGTCGGTGAAGCAAACGCTTACCGGGCGGCGTAAACAATCGAAGGAGTTAACGGATATGAAGGGATTCTATCTCGGGTCGTTGGCATGTGCGATCGCTCTCGCGGTTTCCATGCCGGGCACGGCGAACGCCGCGCGACATCGTCATCATCAGAATATGCCCAGCGTTATGGTCTCGGGCACGCATCCGCCGGACACCTACGGCCTGCATCCGGTAGATGCGGCAGTGATCGACGCCGACGATGCCCTGGCCCTGATTCACGAGACCAGAGGCATTACGGATGGCCTGTCCCACCACATCGATCAGACCAGCCAGACACTCACCAAAACGGCCACTCTGATCGATGGGATTAAGAGCCATCGCGACCAGTTGCAGCAGGAATACGATCAGCGCGCTGGGACAGGCGCCCCCGCGCCTGCTCCGCAATAAATGCGGACCGTGCGAGTAAATTGTTCTGTGTTAAAATTCGGCCCCACGGTTCCATGGAACCGTGGGGCTTTCTTTCTGCATCATGCCGCTTTTTGAGATCGGTGGGCCAACGCGGTCAGTTCCCGCTTCACTTCTTGAAAAAGCAATGACCAGTTTTCGCGCTGAGGCTGTCTGAAGAGGCGCATGCTCGGATACCAGGGGGTATCCGAGCGAGCGAGCATCCATCGCCAGTCCGGCGCGTAGGGCAGGAGCGTCCATACAGGCCGTGCGAGCGCGCCTGCAAGGTGGGCGACCGAAGTGTCCACGCTGATGATAAGGTCCAGGTGTTCGATTACGGCGGCGGTGTCCAGGAGATCGTCCAACTCCTCCGAAAGATCCTCGATGGCATGCGCTTCGAGCGCGGCCGAATACTCCTCCGCGGCACGCCCTTTCTGGAGGCTAATGAGATGCAAATCAGGCACGTCGCAAAGGCAGAGAAAGTCATCGAGCTTGCAGGACCGATTCCCATCGTTCGCATGCAGAGGGTTGCCAGACCAGACAATACCCACCTTAATCCCGGACTTACCGGCCAACCGTGTGCGCCAGTATGCGCTTCGGGCCGAATCGGGAGCAAGATAAGGCACATCATCGGGGATGTTCCCCACGCTTGTTTTGAAAAGCGCCGGCAGGCTCATCAGGCTGGCCTGCAGATCAAAATGGGGGACGGCGGCGTAAAGATCCAGAATCTCATCCACACCGTCCAGATCACGTAGCAGGTCCGCGATATGGGTGGGACACTGAAGCAGAACGCGGCCGACACGGTTGCGGACGAGCGGTAAGTAGCGCGCAAACTGGATGGTGTCTCCGATGCCCTGCTCGGTCCGGATGAGCAGCGTTTTGTCCGGTTGACGGGAACCATCCCAATGCGAATGCGAGAGATCCGGCATGCCCAGCGTTTTGACACGCGCTCGCCACTCATATTCAGGCCACCCTTCGGCGAGCCGCCCCATGAGCAGGCGAACGATCCCCAGATTGAAGTGAGCATCCGCAAAGTCCGGCGCGTGGGAAATCGCCGTAAGAAAACAGGCTTCCGCCTGCGCGATATGCCCCATTGCCTGAAGTGTGATCCCCAGGTTATTGTGTGCCTCAGCATATCCGGGTACGATGGAAATCGCGACTTGCAGGCTGCTTTGCGCTGCTTCGAGGCGTCCTATCGCCCTCAAGACCACTCCACGATTGTTTAGAGCCCGCGCATGGTCCGGCTCGACAGCGAGGGCCGCCCGATATGCAGCGTCCGCTTCAGTCTGGCGATCAAGCGTCTGGAAGCTAAGTCCGAGTTGGAACCATGCCTCCGCGCACCGGGAGTCTCGCTCCACGGCGCGTTGGAAAGTTTCAATGGCTTCTTCATATTTCCCCTGTGATTGCAGAATCAGGCCCAATCCTAGAAACGCGTTTGCAACGTCCGGACGCAATCGGATTGCGTTCCGATAGGCAGACGCCGCTGCCGCAGGCCGGTTCAAAAGAGTGAGTGTATTCCCTAGATTGTAGTATGCTTCGAAATAGTCCGTACGGTATTCGACGGCGTTCTGAAAGGCGTGCGCGGCTTCGTCGAAACGGCTGACATCCGTAAACGCATTGCCCAACTGGAAATGCGCGTCCGGAAAGTCGGGCCGCGCGGTGATCGATCGTCCCAAAAGCGCCAGCGCTTCTTCGGCACGCCCGACGTCAAGACAAAGCAGAGCGAGCAGATAGAGAATCTGCGGCTCGTGCGGCGCGGCGTCAAGCGCTTTGCGATACAATCGTTCGGCCGCATCGCTGTTCCCTAGACGGTGAAACTGCAGCGCCTGATTC